>JBAULD010000876.1:0-7294 GCA_049578005.1 Polyangiaceae bacterium | reverse complement strand
GTCTTGTACGAGGCCACGAGGGTCCCGAGCGCCGCGGTGACGACCGCGAACGCCGCCGCCGCGACGAACGCGTAGTGCGCAACCCGGCGCAGCGCCGCTCGCAAACTCCCTTCGGAGAGCCGCTCGGCGACGTACCCGACGCCCCCCGTCCAGGCGAGCATCACCGCGCCGAACGCCATGTGCTCCTTGCGCTCGAAGAGGTACCCCATGGTCGGGGAGCCCGCGAAGATCGACTGCTTGAGCGTCTCGCGATACGAGGGGTACAGGCTCACCCCGATCGCCGCCGCGAGCGTGACGAGCGCCACGGCCAGCCCGACCGACCAGCGCGCTCGCCGGTCCGCGCGCCGGAGAAAGATGGCTGGATGCAGGAGCGCGATCGCCGCGAGCCATCCTAGATGGCCGTGCAGGTGTTCCCCGACGCGGAGAGGATCGAGCGGCGACAACACGCTCGGTGTAGCACTCGTACGTCGAAAAAAGGCGCGCTCTTGGGGTAACGATCCGCCCCTGCACGCGTACTCTTTGCTGGAGCTGCAAGGACGAGCGGGAGCATCGACTCCACTGGCAGGCGAGGAGCGAACATGCAGAGGCGTCATGCGTGCGCGACAACCATCTTGATATGTCTATGTTTGGGAGCGTGCAGGCAATCGTCGGCAACGCCGGCTCGGCCGCTCGCCACGAACCTCGACCCATCCAGCGCCAAGGAGAGTCCCCCGATGCCTAATCACGACTATTCGAAGCCGCCGCTCGCGGAGCTCAAGAAGAAGCTCACTCCGATCCAATTCCAAGTCACCCAGAAGGACGCGACCGAGCCGCCGTTCCGAAACGAGTACTTCGACAATCACCAGCCCGGCATCTACGTCGACGTCGTGACGGGCGAGCCTCTCTTCAGCTCGCTCGACAAGTTCGAGTCGGGCACCGGCTGGCCGAGCTTCACCAAGCCCATCGAAGACGGACGCGTCGTGTCCAAGTCCGACATCAGCCTGGGCATGATGCGCACCGAGGTCCGCTCGAGCTCCGGCGACTCGCATCTGGGACACGTGTTCGACGACGGGCCCGAGCCGACCGGGATGCGCTACTGCATCAACTCTGCGTCGCTGCGGTTCGTTCCAGCCACGCGGCTGGCCGCAGAGGGGTACGGAGCGTACGCGGGGCTCTTCGCGAGCGGCGCACCCGCTCACGCCGTGCCGGCAGCGACGGCGAACGCCTGCGCCAAGCCGGCCCCGGGCGAGCGACCCGGATGCGAGGCCACGCTCGACACGGCGCTCTTGGCCGGCGGACGCGCGGCCCAGTCGGCGTTGCAGGCCATCCCTGGGGTCCTCGAAGTGGAGACCGGCACTGTCGACCGTGCCGACGCGCTCCGCGTCGTCTTTGACCCGAAGCAACTGTCCTACGGTGATCTGCTGGAGAAGTGGGCCCCTGTCGTCTCCGCGAGCGGCCCCCGCGAGCCGGTCGTTTACTACACGTCGGACGAACAACGCCGCATCGCCGAAGACCGTCGGGGTCGCGCCGCAACGATGTCGAACTTCGTCGTCCACGCAGGCGACGTGCACGCCTTCTCTCAGTCCAAGAACTGAAAGGCCGACTGCCTCCGGGCCCTCGGAGGAAAACACGTCCGCACACATTGACCTGCAGGGAGCGTTCGGTCCCCCCGCCGCTCCGGCATCCCTCGTGAACAGAGAGGGCGAATGTGCCGGAAATGCCTCGGAAAGGCGCTACGACGGCGACAGAACGGCCTGCTCGCACCCTCCCGCCGGGACGCTTTGTCGCAGTCCTGCGGGACGGGCGATGTCGCGCGTCTGCTACGACGTAATGAGCGGGGACATCGATGACCGAGGAAAAGCGCGAAGAGGCCGCCGGCGACATCGAGGGGCAAGGTCGCGTCCTGCTGTTCGAGGACGACGACACGCTGGCCGGTCTGCTCGCGCGCGTGCTGCGCACCGAAGGATATCGTGTGGACACGTTCGACAACGCCGACGCCGTACCAGCCCCGGCCAAGGTCGCGCGCTACGACGTCGTCCTCAGCGACATTCACCTCGCCAACGACACCAGCGGACACGACGTGCTCCGGCGGGTTCGGGAGGCAAGCCCGTCGACGCCGGTGATCCTGATGACCGCGTACGCGGACATCGACGGCGCGATGAACGCCGTCGGCGAAGGGGCGTACGACTACCTCTCCAAGCCGATCGAGCCGACCGAGCTCAAACACATGGTGTCCGAGGCGATTGCGCGCCGCAAGCTCGCCCGCTCGGAAGCAGAGCCTCTGAAGAGAGGCCGCTCCCAACCCGACGCACAGATCATCGGCACGACCCCCGCCATGCTGGCGGTTTACAAGACCGTCGCGCACGTCGCTCCGACGACGGCGACCGTGCTCATCGTCGGCGAAAGCGGAACGGGCAAGGAGCTAGTCGCGAAGGCCATTCACGCGAAAAGTCCGCGGTCGACCCGGCCGTTCGTCGCCGTCAATTGCGGCGCGCTCCCCGAGTCCATCCTCGAGAGCGAACTGTTCGGCCACGAGCGCGGCTCGTTCACCGGCGCGAACGCGACCAAGCGGGGCCTCTTCGAGGAGGCCAAGGGGGGCACCCTCTTTCTGGACGAAATCGGTGAAATCAGCCCGAAGATGCAGGTACAGCTCCTTCGCGTGCTCCAAGAGGGGGAGATCCGCCGCGTGGGCGCCGCCGAGACCATCAAGGTCGACGCGCGCGTCGTGGCCGCGACCAATCGCGATCTCAAGGCCGAGGTCGCGGCGGGCCGCTTTCGGGAAGACGTGCTCTTTCGGCTTCAAGTTGTCACGGTCCACGTCCCGCCGCTGCGCGACCGCAAACGCGACATCCCGCTTCTCATCCGGCATTTCGTCGCGCGCCACGCCGAGCGGCTCGCGCGCCCGGCTCCGCGCGTCGCGACAGAAGTGTTCGAAGCCCTCGAGAACTACGCGTTTCCCGGAAACGTACGCGAGCTCTCGCACATCATCGAGAGGGCGATGCTGCTTGCTCGCGAGGGAGTCATCACCACAGGCGACTTGCCCCCCGAAGTCGCCCGCGCGAGGTCGGTCGACGGCGGTTCCGGGACCGATTCGCTCGCCGAGGACTGGCCCGCCCTGGCCGTGTTGGAGCGCCGCTACATCGACCGCGTGCTTTCGCGCACCGGAGGCAACAAGACCCGAGCCGCCGAGGTGTTAGGCATCGACCGCAGGACGCTCAACCGGATGTTCGCGCGCGAGCGCGGCGAGGGTCACGCGGACCCCCTGAGCGACGAGGAACTCGACGCGCTCGATCGGGAAGAAGATCGAGAAGAAGTCGCCGTTGCCGACCTCAAGAAGCCTTGACCCTTCCTCCAAGAGCGACAGTTCGCTAGAACGTACCCCCGACCATGACCGAGCAGCCACTCGAGCTTCTCTCACACGTCACAACCCGTCGGAATCTCGTCGATTTCGTCACATCACTGCCACACAACATCATCCGCGTACCACCCGTCAAGCAGCGTACCAACTTCAGCTGCGGGAACGCCGCGACGCTCGCCCTGCTCCGCTATTGGCGCTGGGATACGTATGCCAGCGTGGACGAGGCGGACCTCTACCTTCCCCTGGAAACCACCCACGCCAAGGGCACCGAACCTGAGCCCATCGCCGCGTTCCTGAACAACGCTTGTGGCGTTACCGCCGAGTACCGTCACAGCGATGTCACCGTGGCCGAGCTCGAGCGCGCCATCGACGCGCGTCAGCCTCCAATCGTCGACCTTCAGGCCTGGCGCGATCAAGATACGCCGTGGCGCGACCTCTGGGACGCGGGGCATTACGTCGTGATGGTCGGCTACGACCGTGACAACCTCTTTTTCATGGACCCGTGCACGGTGGCGCCCAGCGCGTACGTGTACTTGCCAAGAGCCGAGCTCGCGGAGCGCTGGCACGACCTGGCCGGCGATCACGACGAGCCCGTCGAGCGCATGGCCATCTTCGCGCGAGGGTCCACCAAGACGACCATGTACGACGGGTCGCCCTCGGAAGGCGCATCGAAGCTAGGCTGAGGCGTGTCCGCGCTGTTGTCGACGGTCCGCTCTCAGCCCACCGCGGTCCAAACTCTGAGGCGTGCTCTCGGTTCGGGACGCCTGCATCACGCGTATTTGTTCGACGGTCCGGACGGGGTCGGCAAAGAACGGACAGCGTTCGGTCTGGCGCAAGCCCTCGTGTGCGAGCGGCGGGCTGTCGGGAGCGCCGACGCGTGTGGCGCCTGCAGCGCATGTTCTCGATCCGTCCCGCGCCCCGGCGAAACGAGGCCCGTGCACCCCGACGTGGTCGTGATCGAGCGCGGGCTCTACGAGCCGGCGGCCATCGGAAGGCGCTCGCCGGAAAGCCAGGAAATCAGCATCGATCAGGTGCGCACCCTCGTGCTCGCGCGCGCTTCCTTCCCGCCTTACGAAGGCCACGCCAAAGTATTCATCGTCCGGCGCGCCGATGAGCTCAGCATCGCGGCGGCCAATGCGCTTCTCAAGACGCTCGAAGAGCCGGGAGCGCGAACGTGCTTCGTCCTCCTGTGCTCGTCGGCCGATGCGCTCTTACCGACCATTCGGTCCCGAACCCAGCGGGTTCGCTTCGGCGTCCTGCCCGACGAAGTCGTGGCCGAGCTGCTCGGAGAGCGCGGCGTCGAGCGCGAGCGCGCCCAAGCGATCGCGTGTATTGCCGGCGGCACGATGGCGTCTGCCGTCGCCCTGGCCGATGGGGAGGCAAGCGCGCGCCGCGACGCGTTTTTGTCGCGCGCGATGGCGGCGCTCGACGCGCGCGACCTTGGCCCGTCGCTTGAGTTCGCCGAGGAGACGAAGAAGGCGGACAGGCACGACATCGTCCGATTGCTCGAGGCACTCGCACTTGCGCTCGGTGCGCAAGCGCGCGGAGCCGCTGCCACGGACGGACGCGCCGCGGTTGTGGCCGCGGTGCGCCACGAGCTCGTCGTGGCCGCGGTCGAGCAAATCGAGGCGAGCGCCTCGGCGCAGCTCGCCGTCGAAGCGCTGATGATCCGCATGCGCGCGGCTTGAGAGTCCGCCTTACGCCCGCGGGGACACGCCAAACGAGGACTCCCCAGTCTATTCCAGAGTTTCCTTGCCCCCGGGCAGCACGTCGTACTCGGCGCGGCCGAGCGCCACTCCCTGCCACGCAAGGGTGCGCTCGGCGCCGGCCACGATGACGATTCGCTCAGGCCCCTGCCCTGCGTACTCCGCGACGATCGCGCGATCCCCGATGTTCGGCGCTCCGCTCCCCACACGCCGCACCCGGACCGGCAATCGCCGCGTGCGCTGGAACCGAACGCCGCCCCGATCGAGAACGTGCGGAGGCTCGGGGGTCCACGACAGCTCGGCCGTCGGGATCGGCGAAAGCCAGATGACCTCTTCCACAGCGTCGCGCGCGAAGAGCGCCCGGTCGAACCCCGCTTCGGGCGCAACGAACAATGCGGCCACGGGTCGCTCTTCCTCGAAGAGCATGGCCCCCGCAAGCCAGGCTTCGTCTCGCTCGGCCGTGCGAACGACGACGTCTCCCAGGTGACACGGGAACGCTTCGAGCGTGTCGGCCCCGGAGGGTTTCGAAGGCGGCGGCTCTCCTTCGTCCGCGGGCTGTCGCGCGCGCAGTCGCCGCGCAAGGGTTCGCCCGAGGACCACCCCTCCGGCAGAGACCAGCAAACCGAGCATCAGGCTCATGGGGCGGCCCTCGCCGCAGGCGGCCGCGTCGCGAACAGATCCTGAAAGGCCCGCGCGCGCGCCGCCACCTCCCCGAGCACGTCTCCCACCGAGAGAACTCGGCCGCGTAGCACTGCGGGGGGGAGAAGCGCGGAAATCACTGCGGTCGCCTCTGCCATACCGACGAGCTCTTGCGCGCGCGCAAGGGTGATGCCGCCGATGGCAACGAGCGGGATCCCGGCGGACAAAGCGCGCGCGTGCGCTTCGGCGAGGGCGGCCATCCCGACGACGGGGTCGGGATGGGCTTTGCTCGAGGTCTCGAAGACAGGACCGAACGCCACGTAGGCCGGCCGCGCGGCCAGCGCGGCGTCGAGCTGCTCCATCGTATGAGTCGACACCCCGACCCCAAGCCCTGGCGCAAGACGCCGGACGCGATCGATCGGCATGTCGGTTTGACCAACATGGGCGAGGTCGCAACCGGCGAATATCGCGAGATCTGGCCGGTCGTTGGCGACGAGCGGAATCCCCGCGCGATGGCACATCGGCGCCAGCTGCCGGAGAAGCGCGAGCGCCTCGCGCGGCGGAAAGTCTTTGGCGCGGAGCTGAAGCGCAGCCGGGCCCGCCATGAGAACGGCTTCGGCAAACGCTACCGGGTCGAGACGGCGGGCGTCGAGAGTGGCGACGTCCACGATCGCGTAGAGTCCACGCATCGCAGGCGATGCACGTAGTCGACGACGCACAAGGCCGTCAACGCGATTCGGTGTCATCCGAACGGGTGACCTGAGAGTTCGAGTCGATCCGGGAGTTGGGCAAGCACGGCGCCGGGTCGACGACGAGTAGGTCTCCGCGCATGAGGTCCGTCCAAGCGGCGTTGGAATCCGACGCGCTTCGGTCGAGCCGCATCGCCTTGACGCGAGCTGGTCGCGGAGTGCTCCCTTCCCCCTCGGCGGCGAGCTCGCCGCACACGAAAGCCTCGCGTTTGCCTTTGCTCCGGATAAGTTCCGACACGACCCTCAGGCGAACCGCCGTGAGCGGCGTGGCGAGAGAGTCCGCCAAACGAACGCCGTCCTTGCGCGCGACCAGATAGCTGAAGGTCAGGCCCTCACGCCGGAGCCCGGCGGCGCGAGCGACGGGCACGAGCCAGGCGGGCAAGTCGACGGGAACGTCCTCGTGGCACCAGTCCGACTCGCGGGCGAGCGCGGGGCACGGCCCGCCGTGCATGCAGGGAGCAAACACGGTCGCGCCCCGGGCGACCAGGGCGTCGCGAACTCGATGGAGGTGGCGCGTCCGGTCGCGCAAGGCGGGCTCGATGACGACGAGCGATCCGTGCTCGTCCACGGAGCGGTCGAGGAGGCCACCGAGGAGCTCCGCATGGCCTTCGACGCGGGCGTCGTCCAGAGAACCCACATCGAGCTCGCTCAGCACCTGGCCCACGAGGACGACGTCGAATCGCTCCGACTCGTCGATCCCCCCGATTGGCCACGCGGGACGTGCCACCGTCCTCACGCGCAGTTCGATGCCGCCGGCCCGACCGGCGCCCATGCGTTCTCGCACGACTTCCTCCGCGAGCTGGAGCGCTTGGGCGTCTGGGTCGAGCCACGTCGCCGCGACGATCGGCGCACCGGGCCCGGAC
>JBAULD010000875.1:0-3360 GCA_049578005.1 Polyangiaceae bacterium | reverse complement strand
CGCCCTTGCGCTTGCCTCCGCCGATCGAAAACTGGGCGAAGTAGCCGCCCGGCGCGCGTAGCAAAGTGCCGGCGTGTGCGTTTTGCTGCCCTCGGCATTGGCAACCCTCCTCAGACGCCAGCCCGGTAGGCAGGCTTGGGCCAAACGAGACTCATGCAGTCATGCGGACCGCCAACCGCGTCCGGGCGCACCCTCTCGCTTGGGACAGTGGTCACGAAGAAGGGGTGTTGCCCGTGAATGATGAGATACCAGTTGAACAGAGCTTTATCCGGAATGCCCACCCCCTTGGCCAGAAGGACCGCCCCCCGCTGCGAAATATTGCCGATCGAAGGCACATCGATGCACCAGTCGGCTGCGAGCTCGATTGTGCGCTCGTAGTTCGCTTTGCGTACCGTCCAATGCGTCTCGGGGCCGAGCAGCGTGCCGCATTCGCGCCAGCAGAGCCCCTTCACGATCTTTGCGAGCACCCAGATCATCCGGTCCGTCCCGAGAGGCAGCGCGGCCGCTCCGCCGGGCGACGATCCCAGACATCAAGCGCTCTTTGAGCCTCTCGGCCTCGGGCCGCTTCAGAGCTCGAATCGTCCGCGCCCAACGCTCTTCATTGCGCCCGCCAAGTGGGTTGGCCAACGAGAGGACGTGTGCTGCCCATTGTTCGTCGGTCGACGTGGAGACGTTGCAATCGCGGTGCGCTGGCAGACAGAGTCCCGGCTCATCGGGGAAGCGCCCGCCTTCGTTGAAGCATCGCGGAACGAAATGCTCTTTCGTGCGGGTCTCCGATGAGACGGGCTCGCAGCACAGGAAGCAAGGATCGGCCACGACCTCGCCGCCCACGATTATCGCCCCCCGCTCCCAGGTGCGATCGATCGAGAACTTGCACCGTAGTGTCCGAAGTGCCGTCGCTCACGGATCCCCCTTCGACTCGTCGGCCGCGGGCGATGTCTTCTCGCGTTGTATCGTGCTCGCCATCCAACTTCGCTCCGGTCAAGGGGCTCGGACGCTCGACACGTCGCGGGCCCGCATCCTATCGCCCCGTCGGCTTCCAGTCTTTGGGAAGCCCGCATGCCTTGAGAACCGCCGCGACGTAGCGGACCCCCACACGCTCGCGGCCGCCCTCGGCTTGGCTCACGAGCGTTTGACTCTTGCCGAGCTTCGCAGCGAGTTCGCCTTGCGTCAGGCCGGCCTTCTCGCGCGCCGCACGGAGCCCCTCGGCCACGGAGCTGCGCACAAAGGAAAGCGCCTCGACGCTGCCCTTGGGCACGGCCCCGATCTGCTTCAAGTACTCGGCGCGCGGGATGACGACGTAGTCAGCGCCGTCGATTGTCAACGTTCCGGCAACGGCTCGAGCCGCGGCGGCTTGGCTCTTCTTCATGGGCAGCTCCCTTCATTCGTAGATTTTGGATCGGTGGGCGATGCGGACAACGATGACGCTGGGCGTGACGACGTGGAAGATGACTCGCCAGTCACCCATGCGGATGCGCTGGTGTCCCTTCCATTCGCCCGTCAGTGGCTTGCACCCTGAGACGTCGGGCCATCGCTGCAATCGAACGATGATGCCATCTAGCCAGGCTCGCATCGTGAGCGGCAATCCTTCCGCTTCGCGCTGCGCGTCAGGCGTTAGAAGCACGATCATCCGTCCGACCTTTGGGTAATATCACCCACTTCGGCGTTCGTCAATGTCGGGCGTTGTCCGGGCTCCCTGGCTACAGCTTGATCCATTTCTTCACGCGGTTCCGGAGCCCCCCCTTGCGGGCCCCTGTACTCCACGATCGCCGGGATCGTCTTCTTGCCCCGCTCCCGGGCCACCTGCACGCGGTGCCGGCCGTCTGCGAGATGCGGCCGCTCGCCTTTGTAGACGACGATCCGGATCGGCGGCGACCGCTTCTCTTTGCGCACCTTCGCCAGCGACGATGGACGCATGCGCGCTGGGGCGCAAGAATGGTTCGGGAGCTTGAGCAGTCCGCAGAGGAATTCGACGCCCACGAGGAGTACGAAAAGCGGCATCGGGAGTGATGCCCGCTTTGAGCAAATGAGCGGATGCACAAACGAGCGCGCCGGGGCCCCAGAGCATCATGGTCCGCCGCCAGCCCGCAGGAGCTCGAACAGAGCTCCGAGCTTGGCCGCTGGAA
The DNA here is from genome assembly GCA_049578005.1 of Polyangiaceae bacterium. Taxonomy (GTDB): domain Bacteria; phylum Myxococcota_A; class Polyangia; order Polyangiales; family Polyangiaceae; genus Palsa-1150. Next base: position 1,234 of record JBAULD010000875.1, on the reverse strand, counting down.
AAGCCTCCTGCCCTGCCTTGAACCGCGACACCTGCGCGCGCTCGACCCCGACCTTGCGCAGAGACTGCGGTAGCAGCCGGGCTCGCGGCCCTGCAGGCTTCGCGCGAGTCGAATCGAGTCCAGGTGGTGCACGTCCCCTGCGGACCATTTTCGCAGGGTTATCCAGCGTTCGGTGCACCCGCTCACGGTCTGCGCGCGGCCATTCGCAACGCTCAGACATGGCTGGAGGGCACCGAGGGTCCCCTCTTTGACGTGCGTTTCGCTCCGCGAGCGGGCGAATTTGTAGTTGGCGGGCGCGTCGGTACGAGCGCCCTCGTCGGTTCCAACCTCGATATGTACCTTCGGAATCACCGGATCTCGCACGTGTGCCTTGCCGGCTTTGCGTCACACGTGTGTGTGGACGCGACGATGAGAGCGGCCGCCGATCTCGGTTACGACGTATCGGTGCTGACGGACGCCAGCGCAGCTTTCTCTGCCCAAATTCAGAGTGGATGGGAGCGCGACGTGCTCCACCACTTCGCCGAAGCAATCAAGGTACGAGACTTCGCCTCTCGTGTTCTTTCAGGCCGACTCTTGAGGCCCGAGCGTGATTCGGCCGGCGTGCATGGGTGAGCCTCCGAGGAGGGTCTGGAGGGCTTCATATCCATTACGCATGCGACCATGCGAAGAAGGTCTTGGACGGTATCGATGCTCGAACGCAACATGGACCCCATGAACATCGAAACGAAGCGCGCGCCTTCGGTAGCCAATTTGCTGGCGACGACACCTGACCTCTCCCTCTTCGGAGACGTGTACCGAGCCGAGGTAGACCGGCTTCTCGGAGTGGTGGCTAGCGTTCAAAGCACCGAGCAGTACCTGCGGCGCCCAGTCGAGACTGCAACGACATTCGTCGGGCCGAACGCGCTAGCGATAGACATGCTCGTGCGGCACTTGATCGCCGCCGAGTCTCACTGGCTGTCGCTGTTGCCGAGCCTTCGCGCCGGCGCCGTGATGACTCTGCCAAACCCGCCGGTGCTGCCCGACTCGCTCGCGAAGGAGAGCGTCGAGGCGGCCTACCAAGACAAGGTTCTTGTGTTTCTGCCGGAGGTGCTGGGCATGACGGAAGCTGCCGCACGAGAGCCGATCGTCTTTCGCTCTAAGGAGTACGAAAAACGCGCGTTTCTATGGGTCCTGCTGGTTCATCACTCGTACCACCTCGGTCAAATAGACCTCATGCTGCGACAGCAGAATGTGT
>JBAULD010000874.1:0-8731 GCA_049578005.1 Polyangiaceae bacterium | reverse complement strand
GTGCGCGCCTCTGAGGCCCCCGATGTCGGGCGTCGCGGCGCTCGTCGTGCGGGGCACCGTGCTGCCGCGGCCGAAGCTCGACGTGTCGGAACGCGAACGCATCGCGCGCACGCTGGCCGACGCGCTGCTCGCCGAGCTGAAACGGAACACGTGAGAAGGATCGAGGCGGCCCCGCGGTACGCTACGGCGGGCACGGGCAGTCAGCGGTTTCTGGACATGCACGAGGTATTGAACCGAGACGTCTTACTGCTGGGAGGAGGAGCATCTGGAACATGAGAGCCGCGGTCTACGTGCGACTGAGCAAGGAAGATCGGCAGGGAGCCCGCTCGGGAATCGAGTCGTGCCTCGTGCAGCAGAAGAACGCCGAGCGCGCCGTCGAGTCGCAAGCCTGGCATTTCGCCGCCGACCGCGTCTTCGTCGACGACGATGAGAGCGGCGCCGAGATTCTGCGCCGTCCCCAGCTTCAGGCAATGCTCCTTGCCGCTGAGCGGCGCGCCTTCGATGTCGTCGTCTTGCGCGACTTGGATCGGCTGGCCCGGGACGCCGCGCGGCAAGCGGCGCTGCTCGTTCAGCTCAAGGACGCCGGCGTCGAGGTGTGGAGCTACACCGATCGCGCGTTCGTGCAGCTCGACGGTTACGGCTACTTGATGACCGCCGTCAAAGGCGTGGTCGCCGAGCAAGAGCGAGCGAAAGCCGCGCAGCGCATCCGGGAGGGCTTGCGGTTTCGCGTGCAGGCGGGCCGACGAGCGACGCGCGCGCCCTTCGGGTACCGCAGCATCCGCGACGCAAGCGGCGCCGCACACTGGCAGATCGACGACGGGCTCGCCGCGGTCGTCGTGCGCGTAGGCGAGACGTTCGTGGAGCGCAGCGGCTCCTTTCATGCTACCGCCGTCGCCCTCAACGCGGCCAGCGTTCCCTCACCCGGCGGCACCACCTGGAGCCCTCAGGCGGTCAAAAACGTCGTCACCCATCCGCTCTATCGCGGTGAATACCGCCATGGCGCGATGCGCACGGTCGCACGCGGCGGAACGCTCGTATGCGTACGGGCGCCCGAGGCCGAGGTGCTGCACATCGCCCATCCGGAGCTTCGGATCTGGCCCGACCCACTGCTGGCCCAGATCGACGCAGCGCTCTCGCGCCCGCGCCGGAAGGCCTGGGGCGTGGCCACCCCGCGGCATCTGGCTTCCTCGTTTTTGCGGTGCGCGGTCTGCGGTTCGAGCCTCGTCGTCTCGGGCACCAAGAAGCGCAACAACCTCTCGTACGTCTGCGACAAGCATCGCATGCACGGTCGCTCGGCCTGCCGCGGCATCGGCTACCGTGCGGAGCACGCGGTCGACGCAGCCCTGCTTCGCGCGATCGCGCCCTTCATCGACGGCGACGTCGCGGACCGCGCGCTAAGTCTGCTCAAGGGCCACCTCGAAATGCAAGCAAAGGACAGCGGTCGCGAGTCCGCCCGCGAGCGAGTCCGGCGAGACCTTGAGACGGCGCAGCGCAAGGCGAGGAACCTGGCCGACGCCATCGCGCGCGGCGGCGAGATGGCCGCGCTCCTCGTTGCCTTGCGAGAGGAGACCGGCCGCATCGACGGTCTCAGAGTCGACCTCGAGCGCCTTGACCACGCAGCTCCCGTAGCCATCGACTCGCAACGCGTCATGGCCACGGCGCGCAAGCGCCTCGCCGCTTACTCGAAGCTGCTGCGGCACGGGGGCGTCGAGGCCCGTCCCGTCGTCGCGGCCGTCCTCGGCACCGAACGGCTCGTCGCCACGCCCATCGAGGTCAACGGCTCCAAGCGCTGGCAGCTCGCAGGGCGAATCTCGGCCGGATACCTGATGTCCCACGTCGTAAAGGAAGCCTCTGCTTGGGGCCCATCGTGTTCCGCGCCACGCGCGTTGCTGCGCGCTTTGCGGCCGCCGCGGCCTTGGCCTCGACCGTCAGCGGTGTCCGCGACTTCGGTTGGATTCCGAAGTCCGCGAGCACGTCGGGCGCGCTGCCGAAGGCGGCCTTCACGAACGTCACGAAAGCATCCATGAAGGTCCGCAGCGGCGCCATGTCGGTTGCTTCGGCGGCGACCTTGGCCTTGGTCGTGGCCCTTGCGGCGTTCACGTCGCTTCGCAGGTTGACGATCGCTTGAAGCTTCGTCGTGACCTGAGCCGGCGTGAACGAGCCCCCCGCGATCAAGAGCTGCGCCGTGTTCGCGAGGTGCTTGTTGGTTCCCGCGATCAGCTGCTGCGCGAGGGTGGAAACAGATGCCTTGCCTTTTGACTTCGTGGCCATGGGACTATCTCTCCTTTGCGAGGGCGCACGTCGCCGTTTGAAGGGCGAGCCGCCCGGTGCGCCATTGCCCCGGGGCGGGTGTGCCTGTTATTCGCTTCCCTCGTGCTGCAGTCCGGGGCCCGCTCGCGATTCGCCACGGGAACGCAAGAAATCTGGTCGCTCTTCGCATTTGGGTGGGCCGATGTGGGCCCGACGAAGGCTAACGGCCGAATCGGCGGTATCCGTCCGAGTCGCTCGTCTTCGGTCGCCTTCCGCGCGGTCTCCGTCGCGCGCTTCACGTGCTCGCACAGGCGGACTCCCGTCCGCACAGTTCCATCGACTCGCCACCGAGTCACCCATCGACTCGCTCACCTATCGACACCACCGAGTCCCATCGACTCGCCACCGAGTCCCATCGACTCGCCACCGAGTCCTATCGACTCGCGACCGAGTCCCATCGACTCGCCACCGGACGTATCACGGAGATGGCCAGCTCTTGATTTCCTTCGCGCGATCTGGCTCTGTCGGGCCCGTATGCATCGGAACAACTAGGTTCCTCGAGAAACGATCTGGCTCGATGGAGAAGTCACGCCTCAGCGCGCTCAGCCTCCGGTACTCGTCGTGGTCGAGGCGCTCTTGGCCCTTCGGCACGCGGGGGCCGACTTCGTTCACGACACGGTGGCGATCGATCTCGACAAGCGAAGCCCCAACAACCCCTGCGACGGCGCGGACGGCAGACGGGGGAATCGCTCGCCTGGCGGCAGCGTCACCGGTCTCTTCCCCGTGCTCCACGTCGGCGGCGTGCGCATCCGCGAGTCGCTTGCGATCTGCGAGTGGGCGAACGAGGCCTTTCCCAGCGCGCAGCTTTGGCCGGAAGAACCACTCCTCCGCGCGCGCGCCCGATCGATCTCGTGCGAGATGTTGAGCGGCTTCGCCGGCGTGCGCACGCACCTCTCGTGTGGGCAGCGCGCGGCGGCACGCGCTCTCCAGCTGGTTGCCGACGACGAGTCAATCGCTTGGTTGCATACCGCGCTCTCGTTCGCCGAGGCGAATGACCCGGAGCAGCCGGGACGCGGCGTCGACCGGCGGGATCCGCCGAACCCGAAGCAACGGTCCGGCCTCGAGGCACACCCCCCGCCGTCACGGGCGTGGACCGCGCTGCGGAGCTCCATTCCCGGTCATGGAGTTCTAGCGTCTACTGCATCCAACACTTCGCGCACGCGCGCGGTCAGCACTTCCGGAGTGATCGGCTTCTGAATGTACGCGACGCGCGACTCGAGTACGCCGTGGCGAACGATGCTGTCGTCCGTATATCCGGACATGCAGAGCACCTTCATGTCCGGCCGGATCCCGACCAAACGTTTGGCGAGTTCAGGGCCGCTCATTTGCGGCATCACGACGTCGGTGAGAAGAAGGTGGATCCGACCAGGATGCCGTTCCGTATGAAGCAGCGCTTCTCCGGCGTGGCGCGCTTCGATGACCCGATAGCCCTGCCTGCCGAGAATGTCCCGAGCCACGGCACGCACCTGGTCGTCGTCCTCCACAAGCAGAATCGTCTCCGACCCGCGTCGCGTCGTGGCGACCTCCGGGATCCGGGGCGAGTCGACCGCGTCGTCGACGCGCGGGAGGTACACTTTGAATGTCGTCCCCTTCCCGGGCTCGCTGTAGACCCAAACGCTTCCGTGAGCTTGCTGCACGATGCCGAAGACCGTGGAGAGCCCGAGTCCCGTCCCCTTGCCCCTCTCTTTCGTGGTGAAGAAGGGCTCGAAAATGCGCTCCAGCGTCGCCTTGTCGATGCCGGTGCCCGTGTCGGAAACCGCGATCATGACGTGGGGGCCGGGCGTCACGCCGTGGTGCCTCCCCGCGTACTCCTCGTCGAGCGTGACATTCCCCGTCTCCAGCGTGAGCTTCCCCCCCGTGGGCATCGCATCGCGCGCGTTGACGACGAGGTTCATGATGACCTGTTCCATGCTCCCGGGATCGACGCGAACCCTCCCGAGCTGCGGAGTGGGTAGTGATACGAGGTCGATGTCCGCACCAAGGATGCGCTGGAGCATCTTGTCCATGCTGGCGAGCACGTCGTTCAAGTCGAGCACCTTCGGCTCGATCACCTGCTGTCGGCTGAACATCAGGAGTTGCCGTGTCAGGTCGGCAGCGCGCATTCCGGCCTTGCGGACCTGATCGACGTCTTCGCGCATCGGCTCGCCCGGCTTCAAGTCACCGAGGATCATCTCGCAGTAGCTCAAGATGACAGAGAGCACGTTGTTGAAATCGTGGGCGATGCCTCCTGCCAGTCTCCCGACCGCCTCCATCTTCTGCGATTGGCGCAGCTGCTCCTCCAGACGGAGCCGCTCCGTCACATCCTTCGCCACCGCGAGTCGGCACGTTCGACCTTCCAGCTTGAACGCGTGGGACGTGATTTCGACGAGAATGACTTCGCCACTCTTTTTTCGGAGTCTCAGGACATGAAACTTGGGACGAACACCCGTGCCCGCCACCTCCGGAGGCGGCGTGACGTCGTTCGGCGATCGGAGATCCGTGACCGTCATCGCGAGAAACTCGTCGCGAGAGTATCCGTACTCGCGGACTGCGGCGTCGTTCACGTCCAGAAATCCAAGCGTCTGCGCGTCGTACATCCATTTCGGCAACGGACTCTTGTCGAACATCAGGCGGTAGCGAGCCTCCGACGCCTGCAGATCGTCGATCGCCTTCTCTGCTGCGGCGCGGGCGCTCTGTTCGGCCGCGTAGGAGCGGGAGTTGGCCACGGCGATCGCGGCTTGATCGGCCAGGGCTCGCGCGAAGCTCAGGTCGCGCTCGTCGAAGGACGGGCTCTCGGGTCGATATCGCGTCAGAAGGAGCTGCCCAAAAGAGGTCGGCCCTTTCCGGAGCGGGAGGATCAAGAGGCTGTGGAGACCGACGCGTCGTGCCCAGTCGAAGAACTTCTGCGTCGGCCTCGGTCGAACGGTTTCGGGGTCGAACTTGGCTGCGACGAAAGGCTCGCCGGTCTCGAGAACCATTCGTGAGATCGGATTGACGTCCAGCGGCACCGGATCGGAGAACACCTCGTGAAGCAATCGCTCTGCGGTTTCGTCGACGCCGTGGACCGCGACTGGGACGAGCTCCCGTCCGTCCTCCGAGAGCAGTCGCACGACGCACTGATCTTTCACGACCTCAGCCAAACGCTTCGCCACGGTGTCGAGCAATCGCTCCGAATCTCGCGTCGCCTCCGCGAACTCGTGGGAAACCGACGACAGGACACCGAGGCGATTGGCCAAGAGCTCTGCGGTTTGCGCGCGAGCGGAGAGATCGTCCAAGAGCCGATTGAGACCGACCCCAAGTCGGGTCGCCGGGTCGTCGATTTGCCCTTCTTCGGGGATCGGTACCCGAGCCGTGGAGTCCCCGGCGGAGGCCGCGGACATGACGTCGAGGATATCGTCGAAGGATGGGGATACTCCTGGGACGCTCCCCGTCTCGCTGTTTGGATTGTGATTCCCCCTTCCGGTCATTCTGTCCTTCCCCAACCGAAATGGACCGCATCGACACTAGTCGGACGGCGCCGGGCAAGCAATCGAGATGGGCCCCTACTTCGGCGCACCGTCCGATGCGGATCACTCGAGCACCGCCGGCCCGACCGGGCCTCCTCCTTTCGAGTTCGATCCCCGCGTAACCAGGCACGTCGTCCGGCGGCGCTCCCCCGGTGCCACTTGGCTCACCAGGAGAGCCGTCGCTTGCGATCTCTACGGTCCCGACAGCGCGCCACCCGTTCGGACCGTGGGCCCATGCGACATAGACTTCGGGAGCCAAAGGGGAGACGGCAGATGGCTCGTCGTCAGGACTTCGATGCCGGCCCCCGGCCGAGCTCGATAGCTCCCGTGGAGCACTGGAGCCGGCGGCTGGGCGCCGAGCGGTCGTGCGTCCGTCGGGGTGGTCACGAGGTCAATCTCCTTGGCGCCCTCTCGCCGTCACTTCACTGCCGCTTCACCGCGGCCGACGCGAGGCTCCGTCATGAGGCGGCCCTCCGAGCGGCGGCGTGACCGCAGTGCGTCGAGCGACCAGCGCCCGGCGCCCACGGCGACCAGGAAGGCGCACGCCGCGAGCATGGTAACGTCGAGCCGCGCCTGATACGCGAAGGCCCAGAAGCCGGTCTTCGGCATGGCCGCGACCGGCTCCGGCCCGGGGCCGAAGAGAAGAGGAAGCTTCGTGGTCACGAGCGCGACGAACATGTCGATGGCGAGCGGCAACGCGGCCAGACGAACGAAGAGCCCAAGCACGAGCAGAGCGCCGCAGATGACTTCGGTGGCGCCGACGAAGTGCGCGAGCTCGGTGGGGGCCGGCAGACCGATCTTGGCGAAGCGTGCGGGGCCTTGATTGTCGAACTGGAACTTGACGATCCCCGAGGACAGAAACACCTCACCGACGGCGAAACGCACCAGAAACGTGGCGGGTGACGGCTGACCTATGCTGGGGCGTAGAATGAAGGTGGCGATATCGCGAGCGCGGAAGGCGGGAGATTTGGCGTGAGTTTGGCTCATGATGCTCGGTACACGCCCGAACGGCAGACAGATTTCATCCCCCCAACGAAGTCCATGGCCATGCGCGCGCTCCAGTTCAGCCAATTCGGCGACCCGTCCAGGCTTTCCTTGGTAGAGCTGCCTGACCCGAGAGCCGACGAGGCGACGGCGATCGTCCGGCTCCTGGCCGCTTCCGTCAACCCGAGCGACGTGAAGAACGTCGCCGGCCAGATGGAGGGAACCACGCTACCGCGCGTCCCAGGACGCGATTTTTCGGGCGTCGTCGAGCGTGGACCCCGCCCATGGGTCGGCGCCGAGGTCTGGGGGACGGGTGGCGAGATAGGCTTCACGCTCGACGGGACGCATGCCGACCGCATCGCCTTCCCAATCGCGGCCCTGGTCCGAAAGCCCGGCAACCTCGCACACGGCCCAGCCGCAGCGGTCGGCGTCAACTTCGTGATCGCTTGGCTCGGCGCTGTGACCTACGCGGGCGCCAAGGCAGGAGAGACGGTTGTCGTGGTCGGCGCCGGTGGCGGCGTTGGAGGAGCCGTCATCCAAATCGTCAAGGCGCGCGGCTGTCGGGTCATCGGCGTCGATCGCGAGCCTCCGCCGCCCGACTCGCCGGCCGGCCAGCTCATCGACGCATTCCTGCCCGCGACCGGTGATTTCGCTGGAGAAACGAGGCGGCTGACCGAAGGGCGTGGCGCCGAGATCGTCTTCGATACGGTGGGCGGCGTGATGTTCGAGCCGTCGCTGTCCGCGATTGGCCACCGCGGGAGGCTGATTGAAATCAGCGGCACGGCAAAGCGTAGAGTCGAGTTCGACCTCGTGGACTTTTATCATAAAGAGGGTCGCGTCTTCGGCGCCGACAGCCGCAAGCTCGATACCCTTGCGTCGGCCGAGATCCTCGCCGATCTCGTGCCGGGGTTCGACAAGGGCCTCTATCGCGCGCCGCTCATCGCCGAAACGCATCCGCTCGGCGACGGCGTCGCCGCCTACCGCTCCGTGGCCAACGGCACTCGGGGGCGGGTCGTGCTCGACATGAGTCGCTGACCCGTTCCGTCTCCCGTCGAGACATGCAAACCGGCTTGAGATCACGTCCGTGGCGTGACGGGAACTCGCCAGATCTCGCGCGCATAACCCTTGATGGTCTCGTCGCTCGAGAAGCGTCCCATTCCCGCGATGTTCCGGAGCGCCATCCGCGCCCAGCGCTCCGGTTCACGGTATGCCGCCTCGACCTCCCGTTGAGCCGCCGCATACGCAGGGTAGTCGGCCAGGACCAGGAACGGGTCGCTCGTCAGGAGCGCGTCCACGACCGCGCGGTGCCGCCCCGGATCCCCCATGGCGTACGCACCGTCGGCGATCGCGTCGATCGCCTTCTTGAGGTCGATATCGGCGCGACAGGCGGCCCCCGGGTCGTAGCCCGCACGCCGGCGCGCCTGGACTTCGTCGTCGGTCATACCGAATACGAAGAAATTCTCGGCCCCGACCGCGTCCCGGATCTCGATGTTGGCGCCATCCAGCGTGCCGATCGTCAGCGCGCCGTTCAGGGAGAGCTTCATGCAGCCCGTGCCCGATGCTTCGGTGCCGGCGGTCGATACCTGCTCGGACAGGTCTGCGCCCGGGATTATCATCTCGGCGATCGAGACCGAGTAATTAGGCACGAACAAGAGCCGAATGCGATCGCGCGTACGCTCGTCGCGTTCCAGCGTGGCCGAGACGTCGTTCGCGAGGCGAATGATTCGCTTGGCCATGTCGTAGCCCGGCGCGGCCTTACCGGCGAGGATGACGACCCGCGCAACGCGCGGCTCTCCCCGGGCGGCGAGCCGATGCAGATGCACAGCATGCAGAATGGGCAATAGCTGCCGTTTGTATTCGTGGATTCTCTTGACTTGCACGTCGAAGAGGGCGTCCGCGTCGAGGCGCACGTTCATTGTATTTTGCAAGTAGCGGGCGAGGCGCTCCTTGCA
>JBAULD010000873.1:0-1808 GCA_049578005.1 Polyangiaceae bacterium | reverse complement strand
GGGTTGGACTGCGCCTAATCGTCTCGAAGCCTTTTCAGGAAAGCGCCAAGAAATCACAGCTTCGCGCGGAATTTCACGCCGCCATCGACGAAGCTCGCCGTCAGAAGATCAAGCACCTCATCTTTTACGTCTGGGACCGCATCACGAGAAACTTCACCGACGCGGAGATCTTGGAGGAGATGATCCGAGACGGCGAGATCGTCGTTCACATCGCGAGTGGCGGGACGGTTCTTCACACCGACTCAGACGACTCCGAGTTCTTTCTCTTCGACATCAACGTCGCCCAGGCGAAGCAGGACAACAGGAACCGGAGGCGCAAGACCATCGACGGCATGGAGCAGCGCTGCCGCAATGGCTGGTATCCGAGCCGCTCGAGTTCATTCTATGCGCAGGTTCCGGCGCTCGATGAAAACGGCCGGCCGAAACGGCGCGGTGGGACAATCGCGGGCCCGACGGAGGAGGGGCGTCGTCTAGTTCGCCGCGAAATGGATCTGCACTTCAAAGGGTTCAGCTTGGAACTTATTCGGCGGAAGTGCATTGCCGATGGCCTGGTCCCCGCGAGGTACCTGGCGACGTACACGGCCACGCAGATCGACAAGCACCTGAAGAACATCTTCTACGCCGCCATCCCGAACCCCCATGCCGATCCCGAACGTCCGCACGAGACCTTTCGCAGCCAGTTCGTGTGGCGCGGCAACTGGTACGAGGGAAAGCACGAGCCGATCTTCTCAGCCGCCGAGTGGGAACGGCTAAGGGCGTCTTTCGGCCTAAAGGCAACGCAGAGGGTGCTGAAGCATCAGGGGCTCTTCGCGACCGGACCGCTCACGCTCTCGTGCGCCGCAGATGGGTGCGGCAGCAAGGTTACGTACGCTCCCAAGACCAAGCCGAGCGGGGCGACATACCATTACTACCGCTGCGCGGACGGCCGACGGGTGCATCGAGGGAAGGGCGAGCCGCAAGTGAACGTCAAGGAGCACGAGATCCTCGACCAGCTCGCGGGGGCAGCTGACGCGATCGCGATCACGTCGGCTTTCGCGGAGGCCGTCGCTCGCGCGTTGAACGAGACGCATCGAGCGGCCACGGAGGCGAAGAAGAAATTCGCCGAACTGTACCGCGCCGAAATCCGAGCGCTCGAAGAACGGGAGGATCGACTCTTCGACCGCTTCGACGGCGGCGAGATCGATCGCGCCACGTACGACCGTCAGCTTTCCCGCCTTCGCACCGACAAGAGCGACCGCTTCGAGAAGCTTCGGGACGCCGACACCGAGAGCGACATGGCGTACCTCGACACCGCGCGGGATGTTTTGGAACTCGCGAAACAAGCCAAATCCTTGCTCGAAACGCGATCCCGCGAGGAGAAGCGCGACTTCCTTGCGCGCCTGGTTTGTAACCCGCGCCTAGACGGTCGAACTGTGCGATTCGACTTGAAAAAACCGTTCGCGGTGCTGGCCAAAATGCGCGCAGCCAACGATTGGCGTCCCCAGGGGGAGTCGAACCCGACCGCACCGTCCGTCCCAAACGTCGCCCATCGTCGCGAAAACACCGGAACCCAGCCCCCCAAAGTGGCGGCAAGCACCCCGAGGTTTTGGCGACGGCGGACGAGCCGCCAGGATCTCCGGACGAGCCTCCAAGTCCGCCAAGTGGCGATGATGCTGTAGAGAGCGCCCTCGCGACGGCGCTGTCGCGCGCCGCGGCGGCCGGCCGGTTCGACGTCGTTGCGCAGCTCGCTCGCGAGCTCGAGGCGAGGCGTGAGCGCCGGGCGGCCAACTTGGTCCGTCTCGATGCGGGCCGGCGCGGGGGGCCACGAT
>JBAULD010000872.1:0-1607 GCA_049578005.1 Polyangiaceae bacterium | reverse complement strand
ACCTACTCCAAGGCTCGCCGCTCGAGATCCTCGATGGCTATTTCGGACCCGTCGGAATCTTCGAGGCGGGCACGCTCGTCGCCTATCGACTCCGATGGCTTCGTCGCACTCGGCTCTTTGTATTTCGAACGCTCTCCGAAATCGACGGGCTCGCTGCGGCCATTCCGGGCGTACGACCGCGCGTGAGGCTTCTCCTCGCCCTACGCTGCCCAGGGCGCATCCGGCTCGCGGGAGTTGTCTTTTCCCACTTCGCCGCGGTCGGACGAGACCCCTCGAGCCTTCCCGACGCCTTCTATTTGCGCATGGGCGCGGCGATCGGCGGACGACTGCCGGATCCCAGGGCGCTGGTTTCGCTTGCGGCAGCCGTCGAGGACTCGAAGGCCACCGTCCCAAGGCGAAGGACGCGCGGCACGTGAACTCGCTGCCGCTCGAAATCGCCGCCCGCGGGGCTCGTCGGCCGGACGGCTACCGCCGCTCGCAAGCCCCCCCGTCCGCCTCTGACCAAACGTCCCCTGAACGCAAGTGCTTAATTTTGTTCCATAAAAGGAACCAATGGAGCTACATCCCTTTGTCAAAGGGAAATGGACACACACGATGGATTCCCCACCGACGTCGCTGCCAAGCTGGGCGGCGTCACCCCCAAAATGCTCGAGAACTGGGAGACGACCCGCTTCATTTCTCCGTCGTTCCCAGCCAAGCGCCGCGGCATCAGCCGCCGCTACAGCTTTCGGGACGTGGTGGCGATCCGCGTCGCCGGGCAGCTCCGCGCCGAGGGCATTCCGCTCCAAGCCCTGCGCAAGGTTGTTCAGTACCTTTGCGCACGGACGGGGCTTTCGCCGACCGAAGCCCTCGCCTCGACCAGCCTCGTGACCGACGGACGCGACGTCTACGAGGTCAAAGGCGAAGTCTCCATCTCCACGCTGCGCCGCCCCGGCCAGCGGATGCTTCTCGTCGTGGCGCTCGACGAGCTCGTCGCCGAACTCCAGGCCCAGACGCGTGCCCTCAGCGCGGCCTAACCCTCCCCCTCCCCTACCGGCCCGAAGGTGCGAATGACCTAATCCCAAACGCACAAAAGCGAACGGGCCGAGCGGTCACCGTTGGAGCGGTGGCTGGCTTGGCCAGCAGGCTCGACCCATCCCGTGTCAGAATCTACGTGGCGAGCATAGGGGATCGTGCGCCCTTCCGCAAGGAAGAGAGACGCCGCCCCCTCAACCGCCCGAAGACTGGCGTGGCAGTTCGCCCGAACGACTTCCGCGCGCGGCCGCCGCTTGGCCGCTCCGTTGTCTCCGTTCGATCACTCCCGCTTACCGGAGGGCCGTCGTCGCTCTGGACGACTTGCCCCCCACGAAGAGGACCCATGACCTAGCGCGAAGAACGCACAAAATGAATGGGGCCGAGCTTGTCACCGTTGGCGCGGTGGCTGGCTAGGCCAGCAAGCTCGACCCACATCCGTTCCCAAACGCGATGTGACGAGCCTAGGGGATCGTGTTGCCTTTTGCAAGGAACACGATTGGGGCCTCCGGCTGCCCGTCGCGCAGGGTCGCGACATGGCGGTGCGCAGAGTCGTTCGAGCGCAAGTGCTCACGGCTTTGCAGGGGCTTTCGCGG
>JBAULD010000871.1:0-7273 GCA_049578005.1 Polyangiaceae bacterium | reverse complement strand
GTGCTTGCCGGCGGACACACGGCCGCAGCGCTCGTAACGGGGCCTGCGAGCCCGAGCGCCTGGGTTGCGTTTGCGCGCGTCGCAAGGACGAGCGCAGCGGCGATCATCGGGAAGATGAGCACGTACTATGATCGATACATTGGATAGGGCGGCTTTGGGAACCCCCTTTCGACCAACAAGCGTGTCGGGCGAAGTGGACGAATTTCGGTGTCACGTGCGGAACGGCCACAGTGAGGCCGGTTGCTACACACTCGGCCTCCAGTGTCCCTCGACGCTCGCAGCTTTCTCCTCCGCGCGTCCGCGCGATTTTTCGCGGTTTCCAGCGCGCTCCTTCTTCCGCTCCGCTCCCGTTCCGCTCCAATTCCGCGCGCATGTCGCCGGTCGTCGTGCTCGGGCAGCTCGAAAGTCTGCCCTCGCGCGCGCCGACCGGCAATCTGCGACCATCGAACCCGCTGCGGGGGTCCCCTTACTTGGCGCGCGGGCTTTTTTGCGTCGTGGGCTTTCGCGTCTGCGCGGCTTTGCGCGCGCTGCCGCGCTTGGGAGCCCCGGGTTTGCGGGTGGAGCGGCTCGCGCTCTGGCTCGCCGGTGTGCGTCGCGAAACGCTCGCGCTCGTCCGACGTGCCGCGCTTCGGGGGATCGCCGACCTGCGTCCCCGCTCGCTCGGCTCCGCGCTGTCTTTCGTTTCGCTGGCGATCTTTTGCGTCGGTGAGGAGCGCTGGGTCGACTTCTTTTTCTGGGGCATCTTTCTTCTCCTTTGGGTACGGGCGCGCGAAGCGCACGCGAAGCGCGCGGGCTGCACGTCGCACGCCAACGTGGAAAGGAGGACGAAAGCCGCGGTGCGACGCCGCGTTCGCCGACCGCAACCGCGACCGGTCGCCGATCCATGTACGATTGTTTCACTATGCCGTCGAAGCGCCCGTCGACCCCTCCCTCGTCGCACGTCGGCCTCGTGCTCGCGGGAGGCTCGGCGCGCGCAGCATACGAAGTGGGCGTCGTTCGTTACGTTCTGGAAGACGTGGCGCGCACGCTCGGACGGGACGTGCCGATCGACGTGATTTCGGGGACCTCGGCAGGCAGCATCAACGCGGTCATGCTGGCGGCGCACGCGGACAAGCCCGTGGTGCGCGGCGTGATGCTCGCGGAGCGTTGGACGCAACTCGAGCTCGAACGAGTGGTGCGCCCGTCGCCCCGCGGAATACTGCCCGTCGTAGGCCGGATGTTCGGGCGACCGTTGCGCGGGGACGCTCTCGCCGCCAAACGCGGGGGAATGTTCGACCCGAGCGGCATCGAAGAGCTCGTGCGCGAAGCCGTGCCGTTCGGCGCGATCGCCGAGCACATGCGAGCGGGTCTGCTCTCGGCGCTGTCCATCTCCACCACACACGTGGCGAGCGGCCGCACCACGGTCTTCATCCAGCGGCGCGACCCGGGGCTTCCGCGCTGGGGGACCGACCCGACGATGGTTGCGCGCGTCGCGCAGATCGAAGCACAGCACGCCCTCGCGTCTGCTGCGGTGCCGCTTCTTTTCCCAGCAGTCGAGATCGACGGTGAATTCTATTGCGACGGCGGGCTTCGCCAGAACGTGCCTCTCTCACCCGCGCGCCGTCTCGGGGCGGACGGGCTCATCGTCATCAATCCGCGCTACATCCGCGAGGAGCTCGTAGCGCCCGCCCTCGCCGAAGAGCGCGAGCGCACGTACCCCGATCCGCTTTTCGTCGTCGGCAAAGCGATGAATGCGCTCTTGCTCGACCGAATCGAAAACGACATCCGTCGCCTCCAGAAGCTCAACGCGGTCCTCGATGCCGGCACGCGCCGCTTCGGCCCAGGCTTCGTCGACGCTCTCAACGAGGAGCTCGGGCGAACCGGAGACGAGGGCGCGCTCCGCCCGCTCGACGTCGTTTACGTTCGCGCGTCCGAGGACATCGGCGTGCTCGCCGCCGAATACGCCCGCTCGGCCGAGTTCGCAAAGCGCGTGAAAGGGATTCTCGGACGAGTCATGCGGCGAATCGTGGAAGGCGAGAGCGAGGCGGATTTTCTGTCCTACGTCATGTTCGACGGACCCTTCGCAGGACGCCTCATCGAGATCGGCCGCAGTGACGCCCGCGCGCGTCACGAGGAGCTCGTTCGCTTCTTCGCAAAGCGCATGGGATGACAGCTCCACGCTAGAAAGACATTTCCATGCCCGCGCTTCCCGAGAAGGCACGACTCAAAGAAGAGCTTGCGCGCGCGCTTGCCGCGGATGTGGCGCTTCGGGAGCGAGCCCATCGCGCCGCCAGCGAGGCCGCTACGCACGAAGAGGCCAAGCCGGAAAACGACAAAGACACGCGGGCACTCGAGCAGTCGTACCTGGCGCAAGGCGAAGCACGCCGCGTGGAAGAGCTCCGTGCCGCCCTCGCCGAGGTGCAGTCCATGTCGGTGCGCGATCTCGCCAAACGCGACGTCGTCGCGCTCGGAGCGCTGGTCGCCATCGACGAAGGTGGGACCGAAACACTGCTCTGGCTGGCGCCGCACGGCGGCGGAAGCCGCCTGTCCGAAGGCTCGGTGCAGGTCGTCACACCGCGATCGCCCCTCGGTCAGGCGCTCGTCGGGAAGCGCGCCGGCGATGAGTGCTCGGTGGTCCTCGCCGGAAGAGAGCGCGTTTTGACGATTCTCGCCATCGCGTAGTCTGCGCCGCATGTCCTTCAACGAGCTCCGCCTCGATCTGCCGCTCGCGGTCCGGTGGGTCAGCGTTTTCTTTTGGATGGTCGCCTTGGCGCTCGTTCCGTTCGTCCTCGTCCGACGCAAAGAACCGTCCGCGACCATCGCCTGGATACTCACGCTCGTCTTCATTCCCCCCGTCGGCGCCATCCTATTTCTCCTCTTCGGCCGCGACCGGATCCGCATCCCGGCCAAGCGAAAGAGGGAACGGGATGCGGTCGTGCGCGCGCAAGTGGCCGCCTCACTCGACGAAACCAACGAAGACGATTCGTCGCTGACGACTCCCGAGAGCCCGCTCGAGCGTGCGCTCTTTCGAGTCGGTGCGCGTCTGACTCATCTTCGCGCGACCAGCGGCAACCGCGTCGACGTGCTGACGGATGGCGCTGCAATGTACGACGCCCTCGGTGCTGCGATTGATGCAGCACGCCATCACGTTCACGCTCAATATTACCTCATTCGCAACGACGCGACTGGTCTTTGGTTTCGCGATCGACTCGTCGCCGCCGCTCATCGCGGAGTCAACGTCCGGCTCTTGATGGACGGCTACGGTTGCTTCGCGCTGGGCGCGTCGTGGCGCCGCCCCCTCCACAAAGCGGGAGCGCTCGTCGGAGAGTTCTTGCCGATGCGAAGCGTCCTCCTGCAGCCCGTCAACTTGCGCAATCACCGGAAAATCGTGGTCGTCGACGGCCACACTGCGTTTACCGGAGGGTTCAATATCGGCGACGAATACCGCGGCCAGATGCCCGGCATCGGCGGATGGCGGGACGTACATATCCGCATCGAAGGCCCTGCCGCCGCCGAGCTGCAGCGCGTGTTTTTCCAAGACTGGGCATTTGCGACGAACGAACCGATCGAGCCGAGCCAGTACTTCCCCAAGGCCCCGATCTCCTCCGGGAGCGCGACCATCGCGATCGTCCCGAGCGGGCCGGACACGCACACGGAGGCGATTCATCGACTCTTTTTCGGCGCAATCGTGGGCGCCGAGCGCGAAGTGCTCGTCACCACCCCGTACTTCGTGCCGACCGAGTCGCTGATGGTCGCGATGGAGCTCGCGGCGATGCGCGGCGTGGACCTCAAACTGATGCTGCCCGGCCGCTCGAATCACGCCGTAACCCTCCATGCGGGGCGGAGCTTCTACTCGCAGCTGCTCGAAGCGGGTGTCGATCTCCGTGAGTACGTCCCCGGTATCGTGCACGCAAAGACGCTCGTGGCCGACGGCAAGGTCGCGCTCGTCGGCAGCGCCAACATGGACCTCCGGAGCTTCCGGCTGAACTTCGAAGTTCACGCCCTCGTGCACGATACGACGACCGCCGCAACGCTGCGCGATGCGTTCCAAGCGTACGTCGCGGATAGTCGGCGCGTCGAGCTCGCCGCTTGGCAGGCGCGCTCGTGGACGATGCGTGTGAAGGAAGGGGCCGCGCGACTCGTCTCGCCGCTTCTCTAACTCACTTCGGTCGGGCGGAGCGCACCATGTCTTCGAACTGCCGCGCGGCGGACCTCACCGTCAAGTCGGGCCCGGTCATCTTGAAGAACCACAGACCGCTCGGCGCCTCGATGATGGCGCCGATGAGGCGCCAGCCTGGCTTGTTCGTCGGGGTCGCCATCCCCTGCGCGTTGGGCATCATGTTGCCGGAGAAGGTCCCGCTGACTTCGACGAACGTGGCATGCATCCCGTTGCTGTCGATCGTCGTGCGCCTGGGGTTCGGGTTCGCCGGCTTGAACTGATCGAGCCAGCGCTTGGCGTTGTCTTCGACGTTTCCGCCCGCGTTGGGGCCGAAGGTCATCACGACGCACTCGGCGTCTTCCGGGTCGGAGCCCACTCGCGGAACGACGTATTCTGCGGCCCGCGCGGGGCTTTTCGGCTTGCTGCGCACGAAACTGGGAGGGTCATTCCACAGGAGCGGCATGTCTCGCTTGGGAACCGGAACGGGAACCGTAGGGGCAGGCGTGCTCGCGATCGAGCTGGCGGCGGAGGCCACGCCGCCCGGTTCCGTGGGGGCTCTGGAGCAAGCGGCCAAGGCCACGAGGGCGAGCAACAGGGCCCTACATCCAACGTGAAACGAGGTCCGCGGCTCGAAGGTGGGGGTCATGATCGCCGTGCCACTCTACACCGGGGCGATGCTTGTCGAGCCCCGAACATTTCGCGCGTGGACGTCGGACCACGACGATTCATGCGGCCCCCCGCGCGCCAGTGCACCGTCGAGGATTCCGAGGCACCCTTCCAGCGACTCGCAGTGGTTGAGCTCCTGACGGACCGCCGCCGCGCCGGGCAACCCCTTCAAGTAGCCAGAGAGGTGCCGCCGCGTGCAGTGCACGCCGAACGGCTCGCCCCGACGCGCAACGTTGGCCACGAGGTGCTCCCGGCAGAGGGCCACGCGCTCCTCCGCCGTCGGCGGAGCCACTTCTGCTCCTTGGTCGAGCAGCCCGCGCACTTCGCGAAAGACCCATGGGTGCTCGATGGCGCGCCGTCCGATCATGACGCCCGCACACCCCGTCTCCTCGATGGCCCGCTTTGCGTCCTCGGCGGTGCGCACGTCGCCGTTCACGATGACCGGAATCGCCACGGCCTCGCGCGCTCGGGCCGCCCACGACCAGTCCGCTGCGCCCGAGTGCCCCATCTGCGCCGTTCGGCAATGGATCGTCATGGCGGCAACGCCCGCGTCTTCCAGGCGTCGCGCGAGGTCGATGATCGGCATGTGCGACTCGGGGCCCAGGCCGATCCGTGTCTTGACGGTCACTGGGAGAGCCACATTCGATACGACGAGCCGAGCCATGGCGACCATGGCGGTCGGGTCGCGCAGCCACCCGGCTCCCGCGCCGCGCCCGGCGATTTTGGGCACCCAGCAGCCGCAGTTGATGTCGATGAACAGCGGCTCGGCGCTTTCGGCAAAACGAGCGGCCTCGGCCAAGCGGGTGGGGTCTGCGCCGTAGATTTGAATGGCGGTGAGAGAGTCGTCCGTCGAAAGTTCGATCTTGCGTCGCGCGTTGCGACAGCCGCGGAGCAGCCCCTCCACGTTGACGAACTCGGTAAGCGCGATCGTCGCCCCCTGCTTTCGGCTGAGGCGCCGGAACACGGCATCGGTGACGTCCTCCATGGGCGCGAGGATGGACGGCTTCTGCGAATAAAGCGCGAGAAGGCGATCGTGAGCCGCGGACATGGCCGGGCCTTGGATGTAGCACCCGTACGACAGAACAGTCACGAATTCGCAGACCTTGTGTGACCGCACGAAACGTTCACGGTTTCGACACGCCGCGGGACTCTGCCGCGTCTAGAGACCCCTCACGCTCGAGACGAGCGTCAAAAAAGGAGACGTTACCCATGCGGCATCAAACCAGCCTCTGGCTGCTCGCGGTATCCGGCGCGCTCGCAGGTTGCAGCGCGAACAGCGGCGGAACCGTGCCTGAGCCGGTCCTCTCCGGCCAAAGCGCCCTCCAGCCGGGAACGACCTACGGCGGCAGCGGGGACAGCCAGACGACCTCGCCCATCAAGCACGTGATCGTGATCATCGGCGAAAACCGGACGTTCGATCATCTCTTCGCCACGTACAAACCCAAGGCCGGTCAAACTGTCGACAACCTCCTCTCCAAGGGCATCGTCAACGAGGACGGGACCCCGGGACCCAATTTCAATCTCGCCCTCCAGAACACCGCGATCGACGCGAACCCCGCGCCCGCGACCCCGCCGCTTTCGAACCCGCTCCCGACGACCTATCAGGTCGCTCCCGGCGGGAAGACTCCGTATGCCAAACTTCCCCCGCCCGGCTTGGGCGGACCGCAGGCCGCCTACTTTTCCACGGTCGCCGCGGCCGAGGCGGCGGAGAACGGGTTGCCGGACCTCGCGAACGGCGCTCCGGATCCCGCTTGGTACACGCTTCTCACGACGGGCGGCACCGGCGTCGCCGGGAGTGGCATCCCCGACCCGCGCATCCCTGGCGGAACGGACCTTCCCCCGGGCCCCTTCCAGATCACGCCGGGCATTCCGTACGACGGGTATGCCGCGAGCCCCGTGCACCGTTTCTATCAGATGTGGCAGCAGCTCGACTGCAGCGGGGACTACGCGACGGCGTCGAACCCGTCCGGCTGCGCGTCCGACCTCTTCCCCTGGGTGGAGACCACGGTCGGAGCCGGAAGCAATACCAACCCGCAGCCGGCGGAGTTCACGAATCTCTCGACGCACGAGGGGTCGACGGCGATGGGCTTCTACAATGTTCTCGAAGGCGACCTGCCGTACTTCAAGTCGCTCGCCGACACCTACGCGCTGAGCGACAACTATCACCAGGCCGTGATGGGCGGGACCGGCGCCAACCACATCATGCTCGGGACCGGCGACGCGATGTATTACAGCGACGGCAACGGCACCGCGATCACCCCGCCCGTCGCCGAAATCGAGAACCCCAATCCTCAGCCGGGCACGAACAATTACTATACGGACGACGGCTACGGCTCGTCCACGACGACCGCGGACGGCGGTCTTGCGCCCCTCGGCGGCGGCTCGTACAGCAACTGCTCGGACTCCTCGCAGCCCGGCGTCAATTCGGTTCTCACCACGCTCGCCTCGCTTCCGTACCAGGTCGACCCG
>JBAULD010000870.1:0-6018 GCA_049578005.1 Polyangiaceae bacterium | reverse complement strand
GGGAATACTCCGCGTTGGTCGCGGCGGGAGCGCTCGAACTCGAGGACGCGGTGCGCCTCGTGCGGGCGCGCGGTCGGGCCATGCAGGACGCCGTTGCGGCCGGGGTGGGCGCGATGAGCGCGATCATGGGCATCGAGCCCGAGCGGCTCGAGGCATTTTGCGTCGAGGCGGCGCGGGGTGAAGTCGTGTCTCCCGCGAACTTCAACGCCCCCGGTCAAATCGTCATCGCCGGACACGCGGGGGCGGTGGCACGCGTGGGCGAGCTGGTCGTGGCGGCAAAGGGGCGAGCCATTGCGCTCAAAGTGAGCGCGCCGTTTCACTGCGCTCTCATGGCCCCGGCGGCGCGCGTGGTCGAGAGCGAGCTCACGCGGGTCCCGATCGTGAAGCCCGCGTTCCCGATCGTCGCCAACGTCGACGCCCGCCCGAACGCCGACCCCGCGCGCGTCAAAGAATTGCTCGTCCGGCAGGTCGACGGCGTCGTGCGGTGGGAAGAGAGCGTGCGAGCCATGGTGGCCGCGGGTGTGACGCACGCGCTCGAAATCGGGCCGGGGAAGGTGCTCGCGGGGCTCGTGAAGCGAATCGCGAAGGACCTGAAGGTCTTGAGCGTGGGCGACGCGGCGGCGGTGGAACAGGTAGCGGGGTTTGTCGGGGGCCGAAGTTCGCTTTCGCCAAGCTGAGCGCGCGAACGCGCAGACCGAGCGTGGCCACTGGGCAAGCGAGCGATCGCGGTCAAAGGGTTATGCCCGCTTGTCGCGAAGAGAAGCGCGAACGTCGAACACCGAGCTTCGCTTTCGCGGTACCGAAGCACGGAGGTCGGACACGTGCGTTCGATTTCGCGCGACCGAAGCGCAGTCGCGCCCAAGGGAAGCTCGCGGGACGCCGAGTGAGACTCAATGCCGAGAGATCGAGCGCCGCTACCCGGCAGGCGAGCGACCGTGTCCGAGCCGCGAAGGTCATTGGGCGGAGAACGAAGCCCGATTGTTGCCCTGCGTCACTCGGTGGCCGACGACCGTCGCGCGGTCATCGACGACCGTCGCTCGGTCATCGACGTCCGTCGCTCGGTCATCGACGACCGTCGCGCCTTCATCGACGTCCGTCGCTCAGTCATCGGCTTCTATCGCTCAGTCATCGGGGTCGATCGCTCAGTCTCTGACGACCGTCGCGCCTTCATCGACGTCCGTCGCTCTGTCGTCGGCATCTATCGCTCGGTCGTGGACGTCCGTCGCTCGGTCATCGCCGTTTGGGGTGCGGTCGTCGCTGTCCGTCGCTTGGTCGTGGACGACCGTTGCACCGTCATCGGCGATCGTCGGTCGGTCGTCGCCGGTCGTGGCTCGCTCGTCGGGGAAGAAGACACAGTATCTCGTGAATCCGCGTTCATCGCTGCGGCCCGAGCTTCGCTCTGCGCGAATCGGCGCTTGCTCGTCGCCCGGAGAGCCTCGGTCGTCGCCCGGAGAGCCTCGGTCGTCGCCCAGAGAGCCTCGGTCGTCGCCCGGAGAGCCTCGGTCGTCGCCCAGAGAGCCTCGGTCGCGGCTTAGTCAGCTTCGCGGCCGAGGAACCCGACGACGAAATGGAGAGGGCGTGTGACCGTGCGCGAGGAGCGAACCTCGCTGTCGGACGCGCTCACCCAAATACTCGCTCGGCGATCTGAATCGCGTTGAGCGCCGCACCCTTGCGCAGCTGATCGCCGCAAACGAAGAGATTCAGTCCGCGCCCCCCGGGCACCGACGCATCGTTGCGAATGCGGCCCACGTAGACCGCGTCCTTGCCCGACGCATGGAGGGGCATGGGGAACGTATTGTGCTTCCGGTCATCGATGATCTCCACGCCCGCAGCCTCGGCGAGGATCTCTCTCGCGCGCGACTCGTCGAGCGCCTCGCGCAGCGTGAGGTTGATCGACTCGGTGTGCGCCCGCATCACCGGGACGCGCACGCAGGTGGCGGTGATGCCGAGCTCCGGTGCACCGAGGATCTTTCGCGTCTCCTGCATCACTTTCGTCTCTTCGCCGTTGTACCCATCCGCACCGATCGCGGTGTTGTGCGAAAACACGTTGAACGCGATCGGGTGCGGAAGGGCGACCGGAACGGGCGCCTCTCCGGCGAGGACGGCGCGCGTTTGGTGCTCGAGCTCCTGCATCGCCGCGAGCCCGGCGCCGCTCGCCGATTGATACGTGGTCACGACGACGCGCTCGACGCCCACTGCGCGATGGATCGGAGCCACGGCGACGCACAGGATGATGGCGACGCAGTTCGGATTGGCGATGATCCCGCGGTGCCCGGCGATTTTCTCGGCGTTCACCTCCGGGACGATCAGCGGAACATGGGGATCCATCCGAAACGCGCTCGAATTGTCGACGAGGACCGCGCCGCTCGCCGTGATGGCCGGAGCGAGCTCGCGCGTGGCCGCCGCCCCCGCGCTCGCGAGCACGAGATCCACGCCCCGGAAGCTCGACGGCCCGGCCGCTTCGACCGGTATGTCCTCGCCTCGGAAACGGACCATTTTCCCTGCCGATCGCGCCGAGGCGAGCGCCTTCAGCGAACTGACGGGGAACTTGCGCTGCTCGAGGATCGCAAGGATTTCCCGACCTACGACTCCGGTAGCCCCCAAGACTGCAACACTTCGGCCGCGCATTGAACCTCCGATGAGCCGTCGAGTGTAACGCGACGTGCGCGGGGGAAAAAGTGCTGACACGCCCGGGCTCAGTTCCGATAGAAGCGGATCTCCGCCCGGCATCCCCGCGCCTCACGGCTCGGGTGCGGCACGGAAAGGACCCACGCGATGACTTTTCGAGCCGCAACGGCCGTCGTCATGCTCGCCGTCGTCACCACGGTGGGATGCACCCCGTGCAGCGTCTTCGGTCCGCTCCAGCACCAGAGAGACGAACGAGAGCAGATTCTCGCCCGCGCGCGCGCATCGACGGTGCCCGTCGACGTCGTGAACATTTTGGCGCCGCCGCTGACGCCGGCCGAGCTCGAGGAGGTCGATCGAGAGAACCGATCGTGCAGGGCGACGTACTTGTGGAAAAACGCGCTGTCGTGGACCGGCGCCGTGCTCGTCGTCGTCGCGAGCGGCGTCGTGGTGGTAGGGGGCGCGTACGCCTCGGAGTTCAATCATCTGAGCGGTGCGATCGCGTTCGGCGTGAGCGCAGGCTCTCTCGCGACCTTGGGCTCATTGCTCGGGCTCGGGGGGGACCTCGTTCATCAGTCCTTCACCGAGCGGGGGTGTATCGTGAAGTGAAGGGGGCGGCCGTATCGAGACATCGTGCGGTCGAGCTATCCTCGGTCCCCATGATCGCGATGGACGGCATTGCCAAGCGCTACGGCGACAAGTTCGCCGTCGCGCCGACGACGCTCCACGTCGCCGATCGACGGTCGCTCGCGCTGGTGGGCCCGAGCGGATCCGGAAAGTCGACCATTCTGCGGCTCGTGCTGGGCCTGCTCGCGCCCGACGCGGGCAGCGTCCTCGTGGGCGGCGTCGCGGTGACCCCGGCGACGGTCCTCTCCATTCGTCGGCGAATCGGATACGTGATTCAGGACGGCGGACTCTTTCCTCACCTTTCGGCGCAAGACAACGTGGCCCTCCTCGCGCGCCGGCTGCGATGGTCCGCCGCTCGCGTCTCCGCGCGCGTAGAAGAGCTGTCCGCGCTCGTGGGCCTCGATTCGACCACGCTCCGGCGCTACCCGGCGGAGCTCAGCGGCGGACAACGACAGCGAGTCGGGATCATGCGCGCCTTGATGCTCGACCCCGAGTTCCTCCTGTTGGACGAGCCGAT
Organism: Polyangiaceae bacterium; assembly: GCA_049578005.1. Taxonomy (GTDB): domain Bacteria; phylum Myxococcota_A; class Polyangia; order Polyangiales; family Polyangiaceae; genus Palsa-1150. The sequence goes on along the minus strand of JBAULD010000870.1, from coordinate 2,249 downwards.
GGGCGCTCTCGACCCGATCGTCCGAGCCCGGCTTCAGGAAGATCTCAAACGCATCTTCTCGGGTCTCGGGAAGACCGTGCTCCTCGTCACCCACAGCCTCGACGAGGCGGCGTACCTGGGCGACGAAGTCGTGTTGATGCGCGAGGGCCGCGTGGTGCAGCGCGGGACCTTCCGCCAGCTCGTCGACGCTCCCGCTGAGCCGTTCGTGCGCGAATTCGTCGAGGCGCAGCGTGCCCCGTGCGCGTAGCCTTCGCCATCGTCGCGGCTGCCGTCTTCACGGCACCGAGTGAAGCCGCCGCCGACGGCGAGAGACTGCATCTGCGAATCGGCTCGAAGCGGTTCACGGAATCGTACATTCTGGCCGAGATCGCCGCGGCAATCGCCCGGAGCGCGGAAGGCGAGGGCCTCGAAGTCTCGCACGAGCAGGGGCTCGGCGGAACTTCGCTCGTGTATCGAGCGCTGAAAGAAGGCTCCATCGACGTGTATCCCGAATACACGGGCACGATCGCCGAAGCCGTTCTTCACGTCCCGGGGCGGGCCGACGTGGCCGGTCTCCGAAGCGCGCTCGCCAAGGATGGAATCGGAATCACCGAACCGCTCGGCTTCGAAAATACATATGGCCTCGCGGTCGCGGCAAAGGTCGCGCTCGGGCGCCACCTCGAGACGATCTCCGATCTGGCCGCTCAAGCCGACATGAAGCTCGGATTCAGTCACGAATTTCTGGGTCGCAGCGACGGGTTCCCGGCCCTCGCCGCGCGCTACGGCATCCCGACCGCGCACGTGCAGGCCTTGGACCACGGTCTCGCCTACGAGGCGCTGGCGCGTGGCGCGATCGACGTCACGGACGTTTATTCCACTGACGCGCAGATCGAGCGCTACAAGCTCAAAGTCCTCGACGACGACCGGAGATTCTTTCCGTCGTATCAGGCCGTCTTTTTGTATCGAGAAGACGCGGCGCGCCGGATCCCCGTCGCCATCCGTGCGATCGCCGGACTCGCGGGGACCATCGACAATCGCACGATGATTCGACTCAACGCGCGCGCCGAAGTGGACGACCGAACATTCGCCTCCGTCGCCGCCGAGTTTTTGCAGTCTCGTGCGGGCGGCGGCGAGCGGACGGCCGAGCTCAGGCCGTCGCTCGGGCGCGGTATCCTCGACACCGTTCGCAACGAGGGACCTCGCCACGTGCGCCTCGTGGCGCTTTCGGTGCTGCTTGCCACGCTGGTCGGAATCCCTCTCGGTGTATGGGCGCGCTGGACGCGGAACGCCGGACGCTTCGTCCTCGCCGCGACGAGCGTCGTCCAGACGGTCCCTTCGCTCGCGCTCCTCTGCTTTTTCATCCCGCTCTTCGGTACGGGAGTGATTGCCGCGATGGCGGCGCTCTTTCTCTACGCGCTTCTACCCATTACCCGAAACACCGTCGCGGGGCTCGACGCCATTCCGCCGGCCCTCCGCGAGTCCGCGGCGGCGCTCGGATTGGGCCGGTGGGCGCAGCTCTTTCGCGTCGAGCTGCCCCTGGCGTCTCGGACGATCTTGGCAGGGATCCGGACGAGCGCGGTGATATCGGTGGGTACCGCGACGCTCGCGGCGTTCATCGGCGCGGGCGGGTTCGGAGCGCCGATCAGCACGGGCCTCGACCTCGACGATACGCGATTGATCCTCGAAGGCGCCATTCCGGCGGCGCTGCTGGCTCTGCTCGTGGTGGGCGTGTTCGCGGTGCTGGACCGGACGATCATTCCGAGGGGCCTGAGGCTGGGGGACGGCGGACGCCTGGGGGAGTAGGGCCTTTCACTCGGTTCTTCCCCGTAAAACGTGCCCGTGACGGTGCCCTACCCGAAGCCCCTCGTCTCACTTCGGCGTGCACCCGCCTTCGTTGCACTTGGACCCCGTCAGCGCCGAGATCGGCCATACGTTCTGGCAGCTCAAATCGAGAGAAACCTCGGGGGCGCCAGTGCACGTGACGTGATTTCTCAAGTTGTCATTGGCGTCCATCCTCACGCTCGCGACGGCATTCCCGGACGCATCCATGACCGCGATCGAGCCCATCCCGCTCCACGCCTTGACGTAGTTGAACGTGGTGGTGAAGCACGTCGTCGTGTTCTGCTTTATCGTCAAGGTGGTGTTGCCCGTCGTTTGATCGATGACGGCACTCTCGATCACTCCATTGGGAAAGCACGTATTGTAGTCGTCGGTGTCCAGATTCGTCATCGTCGCGCAAGTTCCGGTTCCGACGCAGCTCGGGGCGAGGC
>JBAULD010000869.1:0-7409 GCA_049578005.1 Polyangiaceae bacterium | reverse complement strand
GCCACGTGGAGCGACGCCGCGCACGAGGAGCTTCGGGGCCTCGGCGAGCGCCCGGAGGTCGCGGCGATCGGAGAGATCGGCCTCGACTATCACTACGACCATTCGCCACGCGACGTGCAACGCGAGGTCTTCGCCCGACTCGTCGGTCTTGCCCGTCAGCTTCGTAAACCCATCGTCGTGCACACGCGCGCGGCGGCCGCGGACACGCTGTCGCTGCTCGAACGCGAGGGCGCGCGCGACGTCGGAGGAATCATTCATTGCTTCAGCGAGGATCGACCGTTCGCGGCGCGCGCGCTCGACCTCGGGTTCGATCTGTCGTTTTCGGGGCTCGTGACGTTCAAAAACGCACACTCGGTACACGAGGTGGCAGCGTGGGCTCCTTTGGATCGTATCCTCGTCGAAACCGACAGCCCGTACCTTGCCCCGGTTCCATTGCGCGGCAAGCCGTGCCAGCCGGCGTTCGTGACGTACACGGCCCGGCGACTGGCCGAGCTCCGGGGGATGCGTTTGGAAGACCTCTGTCGTGCGACGCTCGAGAATACGCAGCGTCGCTTTTCGAAGGTTTTTTCACCGATGAGCCGTTCCATCGTCGAAGAGGTCCCTCGGAGCTGATCCGGGCGGCACCTCGAGCAGTGGAACCGCGCTAGGCTGGCGATGAACGCCGCGCAGCTCCAGGCTACACAATAGAGAGGGGCTCGCAGGGCTTGGCGTCTACGAAGGGAGTGCACGGTCTTACGATTGTGGCGTCGATAGCGCTGCATGGCGCCCTGGCTGGCCTGCTGTCGTGGATAGCCCTTCGGTCGATGGGGGCCGAGGACTCGCGCGCGCGAGCGCAGAGCGAGTCGGTGTCCGGGCAAGCCGGCGCACCGGCACCGGGGATCGAGCTGCCGCTGGTGGGCGAAGGGATTCTCGTCGAGCCGCAATCGATCGAGTCGATAGGCGCGCCTCCGCGCCTCACCGGGGGAGACTCCGTCGCACACCTCGATACGGGGTCGCCCGGGCGCGGAGGGGACACCCGGGCCGCCACTGCGGCGCTGAATCTGGCCGACCGGGACGAACGCCTGCGCCTTTCGCCCGATCTCTTGAGCCGCTTGGATCGCGATCAGCTCCAGCGGCTTCGCGTCGCGCGCGTCCGACAGTCGTGGGAGGATCGCCGCGCGACGACGCATCCGACGGAACTCACGTTGGTCGTGACCGGCGCGGGCACTCTGCTCGAGCGCCGCGCGCCTTCCGCACAGGAGCCCAGCCGAGGCACGCTGAAGTCACCATCCGCGAGTGTGCGGGGCGGGGAGCCCGGCGCGTCCCCAACCGTGGTCGACGACGGCGGCCGAAAGCCCGGAAGCGGTCAGCCGGGCTCTCTCGAGGCAGCGCCGGGGCCCGGTCTCGCGAGCTCCCGCGTGGGCCTCGACCACCGCGCGTCCGCTCCGATTGGCAGTGCGCGTCCAGATGTCACGAGGGCGGCGGTGGCTGTTGCCGCCGTCGATCGCGCGCGGCCTACGGACGACGTGGACAGCGACCAGGAGGTGGCGACTACGGTGCGTTCGTTGGTTCATGCGAGCACGGCCGGCGGATTGCTGGGCGAAGGGCGCGGGGGTACCGGCCTCGGTGGACAAGCGGGTGCTGGCGGCGGAAGCGCCGCGGGGTCGGTCGCTCGTCCGCTTGGTCTGGGCGATGGCGACGTGTTCGATTATTGGACCAGCGACCCCCGTCTCTTGCCGTACTTCCGGCGGATCCACGGGAAGATCGACCCGCTCTGGGCGAACGCGTTCCCGAAGAGCGCACTGCTCGACCTGAAGCAAGGAACCGTCATTCTCGAATTCGTCGTGTCCGCGGATGGCCACGCGACGGTGTCGTGGCCCCCCTTGCGTCCGAGCGGCATCGACGAGTTCGATCGGAATTGCGCCGAAGCCATTCGCCGAGCCAGTCCCTTGCCACCGATTCCTCGGGAGCTTGGGCTGCCGAGCGTGCGTATTCGCGCCCCCTTCGTCGCGAGCAACCCGATCGTAAAGTAAGTCGACCGAACCGTTGGACGCGCCGACGGCGACTCGCTGCTACACTCGCGCGCGTGGTGCGCCAGGACTACTTCGAGCGACTGATCCAGCAGCTCGCGGGCGCGATCGCGCGCATCGCGGGCTTCGTCGCGGATGGAAAGTACGAGGACGCATCACGAGAAATCGAGGTTTCCTATCGCTCCTTGGGCCTAACGCCCGCCATGGTCGGACGGCTCGAGCCCGCGACCCTCTGCGCCTTGCTCGGGCGAGGGAAGCTCGACGCGGTTGCCTCGGTGCTCGACGCCGAAGCAGGACTTCTTCGGGCGCAGGGGAGGGACGCGGAGGCCCAGGGCAAGAGTCGCGACGCCGAAGACTTGCGTCGGGCGGGCGCGGAGCCGACGGATGCGTCTCGACCGGGAAATGGCGACCGATGAGCCGGAGATCCAGGACCCACCGAGAAGTCCACAACGCCGCAAATGGCGCGTGGCTGCGGGCGGCCGTGCTGGGCGCCGACGACGGTGTGGTCTCCACCGCGAGCCTCGTCCTGGGTGTCTCGGCGGCCTCCGCCTCCAAAGAAGCCACGCTCGTAGCGGGAGTTGCCGGTTTGGTGGCCGGTGCTCTATCGATGGCTGCGGGGGAGTACGTTTCGGTGAGCTCCCAGCGCGACGCCGAGCAGGCCGATGTGGCGCGGGAAAAGGAGGAGCTTGCGACCGATCCGAGCGGCGAACTGAAAGAGCTCGCCGGAATTTATCGCAAGCGCGGGCTCGACGCGGAGCTCGCGATGCGCGTAGCCGAGAAGCTCAGCGCAAACGACCGGCTGGGGAGCCATTTGCGCGACGAGCTCGGGCTGGACGAAGCGCGCCTCGCGCGACCCATCCAGGCCGCCGCCGTGTCTGCCGCGAGCTTCTCTTCCTTGGCCCTCGTCCCGATTGTCACGGTTCTCATCGCGCCTGAATCGCTCCGGTTGCCGCTCGTCGGCGCCGTCTGTCTCGTGAGCCTCGGTGCCTTGGGAGCGCTCGGAGGCTATCTCGGGGGGGCTCCCATGACCCGCGCTTCGCTGCGGGTGATGATCGGTGGGGGGGCGGCGATGGCGGTGACTGCGCTCATCGGGCACTTGCTGCGCGTCGTCGGCGTCGGTTGATCGAGGACTTCAGACGCTGACTTCGTCGGTCCACACGCGAAAGCTTTCGAGGGTATTCGGGCCGAACGTGGTGGTGATCGCCACGTCCGCCGCGTCGCGACCCCTGGCGATGAGAACGCGCCCGACACGAGGCACGTTGTTTCTGGGATCGAACGTGTGCCACTGGCCGCCCAAATACGCCTCGAACCAGGCGGCGAAGTCCATGGGAGCATGCGGCGGGGGGACGCCGATATCGGCCAAGTAGCCCGTGCAATACCGGGCGGGAATGTTCATGCAGCGGCAAAAGGCGATCGCCAGGTGAGCGAAGTCGCGGCACACGCCTTTTCTCTCGTTGAATGCTTCCCATGCAGTCTTGGTGGACCGCGCGTGTTCGTAACCGAACGCGAGGCGCCGATTCACGTAGTCGCAAATGGCCTGCACGCGCCCCCAGCCGGTAGGTGATTGCGAGAAGAGCTGCCAAGCCGTTTCCGAGAGCCGGTCCGTCTCGCAGTAACGACTGCCAAGGAGGAACGTGAGCGTGTCCTCGGGTAGTTCCTGGACCGGGTGCTGCGCCGCCCAAATCGCGGTCGGGTCGGGCAGACCGGTGTCCTTCACGAGCGCGCTCGAAGAGATGCGCATCCGGCCGGCTGGTGCCAGGATTCTGCTGCACCAGTTCCCGAACGGATCTCGGTAAGAGGCTATCGGAACGTTCGGACTGAGGAGCACATGATCGGCCTCGACGATGTCCGATACACGCGTGTAATGAATGTTGAGTACCAGAAGAACCGGCGTTGGCTGAGGAAATTGATAGAGCAGCTCGTATCCGACGCGGATGTGCGTCGCGGCCCTGCCGGCGGTTTCCATTGCATTCATGGGTCGACGCTACCACGTCGATTGCTGCGGGCGGGTATCCGGTGAAGGGATGTCCCGAGCCGAAACCGTACGGACACGTTCGGCGCATCTATGGATGGGATCGCCGTCTACCCCTGGACGAAGATCATTCGCTCGTGAGTAGCTGCCTCGCGCGTGACCGCGACCGTCATCCCAAGAGATGTTTCGCCGCGTCGAACGTGTCGGCTTGTATTTCGCGCCGCATCTCTGCGTGGAGCGACGACGCCACCTCATCCGGCCCCGCCCGGCCCCTTCCCAAATTCGCCAGAAGGTCGGGGATCGGAAGTGGAGCCGGAGACAGCTCTGCCGAACCGCCGCCGGACGCGCTCACATGGAGGAAGGCCGCGGCGTAGAACGCCAGCGCCAGTACGCGAGCGAGCGACGCGTGCGCCCGCTCTTGGTCGGATGGTTCGCGCCGCAGGTATTCGCGCAGGAGCTCTACGCGGGCTTCCGGCGTGGGCAGCGCAAAGACTCCCAGCTGCGCAAGGTCGAAAAACGGGTCGCCCGCGCAAGCTGTGTCCCAGTCGATGAAGTACGTGCGATGGGCGGTCTCGAAGATATTCCCTGGATTCAGGTCGTAGTGACATGGAGCAGCATGCGAAAAAGGCTCCGTCACCTTCGAGACTTCGGTGATCGCGCGAAGAATGGATTCGGGAAGGCCCTTTGCACCCTGTGCGCGGAGACCGTCGTGGAAGTGTTGAGCGACGACGGCGATGGGGATTCCCTGGGGGAACGGTGGCCCTTGGTGGAGCCTTCGCAGCGCGTCGACCAGCCGAGCGAGCCGTCCCGGTGCGAGCGTCGCCGAACGCCCGAACGGTTCTCCGTCGATCTTGGACACGATGGTGATGTACGAGGCGGCGTCCACGTAGCGGAGCGGCGGCGCGATCCCTCGCTCGGAGGCGATCCGCAGGCACTCGATCTCACGCTCCGCGCGGCTCCGATGCATCGGCCGGGACGGATCGTGCCGGCGCAGGACATAGGCGTGCCCCTCCGCGGTCACCTCGAGGACCGTCGAGCCCGACCGGCCGGCTTGGAGGGTGGAAATGCCGTCCACCGCCGTATCGCCAAACGCTTCGTGAATCACGCGCAGGATCTCCGCCGGAACGTGCGTGGCGTCGGTACTCGGATCGTTCATCGTCGGCATGCTCTCGCAGACACTCTTTGCAGGATTTTTGTGCGGCTTTATCACGTCTCGATGTGGCCGCAACGTCTGCTTCGTTCGAGAACGCTTCGCCGTGATCGAGTCCAGCGGTCGCGAACGATGATATTCATTGCGCATCGATGCGCATCCACGCGAAGCGCGGCCTCTGGCTTGCCTTACTCCTTGGCTGCGCGCCGACGGCGACACCCACCGGAGCACCTTCTTTCCCCAAATCCAACGACGCCCCGGTCGTCTGGCGATATGAGGTGAGCGCGGGCCGGGCGGGCGTCGACGACCTGGCCATCGATGCCGAGTTCGCTTTGGAAGGGGCCGTCGAGCTTCGCGTCGATGATCCCGCGAGGCCATTCGTCCATGACGTGGAGTACGCGGTAGCGCCCGCGAATCAAGCTCGATGGGCGCCGGCCACGGTGAGCGGATCCGCTTGGCTCGTTCCGTGTCGTCCGGGGGCTTGCAAGGTCCGCTACCGGTTCGCGTTGCGCGAGTCCGCGACGACCCTGGAGGACGCCAATACCGCGGCGGCGTCGGCAGACGTCGTCGTCGCGCCACCCTCGACGTGGCTGTTGCGTCCCGAATCACCGGACCCTCCGGGTCGCTTTCGCTTTCACGTGAGCACCGTGTCGCCCAGCCGCTTCAATGCGGGTACGCTTCCTTCTCCCGACGGCGCCCCCGGCACGTTCGAAGCGAGCACCGACGCACTCGACCAATCGAGCTTCGCGCTGTTCGGAGGTTTTCGCGAAGAAGTGATCCGCAGCGGGACGGTGCGCGTCGTCGTCGATATTGCGTCGAGCGGACTCGCCCTCACGAATTCCGAAGTCGTCGCCTGGGTGCGGAGCGCGGTCGACGCGATCTCCGTCTACCTGGGCAGGTTCAACGCCGAACGGACCCTCATCATCGTGGAGACCGGCGGGCGAGGACCCACACGCGGAGAAACAATCGGCGATGGCGGCCCTGCCGTGCTCCTACGGGTGGGCGACGAAATCGACGCTGCGAAGACCCGGGACGATTGGGTAGCCGTCCACGAGCTCTTGCACGTGAATTTGCCATCGCTCTCCTTCCAGCAACGATGGCTCGAAGAAGGCCTCGCGACGTATGTGGAACCGATCGTCCGTGCGCGAGCCGGGCTGGTCACCGTCCAGAAGTTTTGGGGCGATCTCGTCGATGGACTTCCACAAGGTTTGCCCGAGGCCGGAGACCAGGGACTCGACCGCACGCGCACTTGGGGGCGCACCTATTGGGGCGGGGCACTCTTCTGCTTTCTCGCGGACCTCACCATCCGCGAGCGAACGCACAACGCTCGGTCGCTCGATGACGTGCTGCGAGCGGTCGTCGCCACCGGTGCGAATGTCGAAAGTCACTGGACCATCGAGGAATTTCTCGAAGTGGGCGACCGAGCCACTGGGACACGCGTGCTTCACGAGCTCTATGCGCGGACGGCGCTCGCGCCGGGATCGGTCGACTTGGCTGGTCTATGGTCCCGCCTTGGCGTCCGGCGCGCCGGCGGAGGGGTCGAGTTCGAGGAGACCGCTCCGCTCGCCGCGATTCGTCGCGCCGTCACCCAACCCCCGTAGGTCCAGGGCGTCGTTACTGCGTGGTCCACGCGGTCGTGGCGGCGCCTGCTATCGTCTGCGGGTGCGATGGTGATTCGGGCCGATGCTCGCCGAATGAGCGGTTTGGGGTCCTACCTCGTTGTGGCCTCAATCATCCACGCCGGCCTCTTCGTCTATCTCCCGACGTCCGGAACGCAGGCGAACGCACCTCGTGCGGCGGTCGCCTCGCTCGATCTGGAGGTCGAGAGCTCCGTTCGGCGCGCGACACCGGGAGGGGGTGCCCTCGCCGTCGGGATGAATGCCGCGGCGACTGCGCCGACTTGGGTTCCCGTTGCGCCGACGCCGGTGCCCACAGCCACAAAGAACGCACGGCCCGCGGCGAGACCTGTCATCGCCGGGCACATCGACCGCGCCGACGAAGACGAACGGTCCGCGATGACGGCGGCCCAGTCGTCCGACGCTCGCCGAGAGCGGGAGATGGCGATGGCCGCTGCCGCGGCGTCCGACGGTGTCGGGCGAGGCGCAGGCGGGGGGCCGGGCGGGGACGGCGCAGGTTGGGGCGCACCCCCCATCCGGGGCCGCATTGCCTTCGGGAACGGGACCCGAGGCGACCTCACCGGGCGCGTTTGCTTTCTGCCGATCGGCACACTGCGAATCAAAGATGTGCGAAGTTGCGAGTACGTCGCGACAATCTATAC
>JBAULD010000868.1:0-7499 GCA_049578005.1 Polyangiaceae bacterium | reverse complement strand
CGCTGCTTCTCTTCGGCGACGGCCCCGAGCGCGATCGCCTCGAGCGACGGGCGCCGCCGGGCGTTTACTTCGCCGACTTCGAGAAGGACCGCAGGAAATTGGCGAGCGCGCTCGCGAGCGCCGACATGCTCGTGCACTCGTGCCCGTACGAGACATTCGGCCTCGCGGTAGCCGAGGCGGCCGCGTGCGGAGTGCCGGTCGTCGTCCCCGACCATGGCGGCGCCCGAGAGAGCGCGGACCCATCGTGCTCCGAGACGTACCGAAGCTTGGACGCGGCGGCCTGCGCGGCGGCGATCGAGCGGCTCCTTGCTCGGGCCGGCCCGGACCTCCAGACCCGTGCGCTCGAGGCTGCGGCGCGCGTTCCGACGCTCGATCAACACTTCGCTCGTGTGCTCTCCGTATACGACTCGCTTCTGCATCGGTGCTAAGCGTAGACGACGGATGGCCGTTCACGTCTCCATCCACGACGTCTCGCCCAGCTGGGCCGACGAAGTCGAAGCAGCGATCGCCCTGTGCGCGGCGGTCGGCGCCTTCCCCTCGCTGCTCGTCGTGCCGGACTTCCACGGCCGCTCCCCGCTCCTTGGCGATCCCCGTTTCTGCGAGCGCCTTCGGGGGCTGCAAACGCTCGGACACGAAGTCTATCTGCACGGCCTCCTCCATCGAAGCGGCGACGCGTACGCGACGAGCGACGCCGGCTCGGGGCGGATTGCGTGGCTTTTCGCGCAACGGATCGTCTCCGGCGGAGAGGCGGAGATGAGCGACGTCTCCCCGGCAGAGGGAGCGAGGAGGCTCGAGGAAGGCGAGCGGATACTCCGGGCTGCCGGTCTTCGCATCGACGGCTTCGTCGCGCCCGCCTGGTCGATGCCCCCCTGGTTGCTGCCCGTTCTCACGGCGCGCGGCTACCGATTCACCGAGGATCACCTCCGGGTCTACGACCCGGCGGGCAAGCGGGCGCGCGCGAGCGTGGTGCTCAACTGGGCGAGCCGGTCGCCCGCGCGGCTCCTTTCGTCGGTCGCGTGGTGCCGGGCCGCCAAGCATGCGCGAGGCCTCGTGCCGGCACGAATCGCCATTCACCCCGGGGACATGAAATTCCTCCTCCTCCGCCGGGAAATCGCGGACTTGCTGGCGTGGGCCAAGGACGACTTGGTGACGCGCGCCGCGGACCTATTCTAGGTCGCTCGCTGTCCCGGGAAAGCGGGCGCTGGCCCCAGTCCGGACGCGAGGACGATCTCGTTCTGGATTCGGGCTGCGTGCGCCCGTGCATCGAAGTCGCGTTCCACACGGTCGCGGGCGGCGCGGCCCTGTCGTGCCCTTCTTTCGGGGTCGCGCAGATACCGAAGCATGACGCCGGCCAAGCGTACGACGCTCCCGTCTGCGTCGCCCGGCTCGAAGTGGACGAGCCCACCGGTAACTTCATCGTCGATCATTTCGACGACGCCTCCCACGTCGAAAGCGATCACCGGCTTGCGCATGGCCATCGACTCGATGACGCTACGTGGGAGCGGGTCGGAATAGACGCTCGGTACGACGGCGACGTCGAAGTCCGCAACCAAGGGCCGGACGTCGTCGCGAAATCCGAGCATGTGGAACTTCGACCGGATTCCGAGTTCGGCCGCGAGCGCCCGACATTCGTCCACGTGGTCGGGGCGAAAGTCCTCCGGGGTATCGCCGACGACGACGAACGCGACGCGGTCTCTTTCCTGCTCCGTCATTTCGTCGAGTGCCGATCGCGCGGCTCGCACCATCTCGACGTAACCCTTTCGCCGAAGCACCCTGCCGTGGCTTCCGAAGATGACCACGTCTGGGGCCAAGCCGAGCTCCGCGCGGAGAGTTCCGCGCACGCGCGCGGGGTCGAAGTCGGAGACGTCGAGCGCGTTGTGGATTACGGCCACCTTCTGGGGACAGTGCGGAAAGAGCGACGCGGCAGCGCGCGACACGCAGACGATCCTCCGGACCCCGTCTTGAGCGCACAGTCTTTGGTGCAAAGCGGCCGTCCCGCGCGGCAGCGACGTGTATCGTACGTGCCAGAGTGCCGGCACTTTCGTGAGCGCCACGAGCGCACCCCCCGCGAAGTCGGCGCTGCTGCCGTTGCAATAAATCAGGTCGAAGCCGCCGCCCCGCACGAGCCGCGACAGGCGCACGACGGCGCGCGCCGCCTTGACTGCGTTTCCCCCGAGCCGCGCGAACTTCCAAGCGAGCGGAGCGTCGAAGTCGCGCCGCTCCATCGGTCGTGTCCACGGCTCGATGGGGTTCTCGACCAGGTCGGGAACGTATTGGAGCTCGTCGGCGACTCCGTCCTTCGAGAGGAGACGGGCGACCGGACCGTCCCGGGGGAGGACGACAGCGCGGTGGACCACCGCCGGGTCCAGAAACTTGAGAATCGAGTGAAGGCTCCGGCCCGGACCGCCGTTGCGCGACGTATCGTTGATGAAGAGGACGCGGACGCGCCGGTTCGGTTCGAGGGGGATCGTCGCGGAAGGCGGCCGTGTCGCCGGAGAAGTGGCCAACATCATACGTAGTTCGAAGTCTAGAAGCCCGGCTGCTACTTGAAGAGATCTTCGAGATCCGCCTTCGTGAGCTTCTTCGCGCCTCCGAGATCTTCGGCGAGTACGGCGCCGACGAGCTCCCGCTTCTTTTCGGCTAGTTCGAGGATCTTTTCTTCGATGGTGCCCTTGGCGATGAGTCGATACGTCGTCACTACCCGGGTTTGTCCGATGCGATGCGCACGATCGGTCGCCTGGTCTTCCACGGCGGGATTCCACCACGGATCGAAGTGGATGACCGTGTCGGCCGCGGTCAAATTCAGGCCGCTCCCGCCGGCCTTCAGCGAAATGAGAAACACGGGCGGGCCGTCGTCCTGCTGGAAATGGTCGACGCGGTCCGAACGATCCTTGGTCGACCCGTCCAGGTACTCGTAGGCGACGTGATCCTCTTCCATCGCTCGCCGGACGAGCTGCAGCATGCTGACGAACTGACTGAAGACGAGGACCTTGTGCCCGCCTTCGATCGAGGTCTGCACGAGCTCCCGCAGCGCCACGAGCTTGCCGGAATCCTCGTCGCCGAACTGTCGCGGTAGCCCGAGAAGCCGAGGGTCGCACGCGGCCTGACGGAGTCTCGTCAGACCGGCCAGGATCTGGATGTGACTTCGCCCCAGTCCCTGGCGCTCGACCTCGCCCATGACCTGAGCGCGCACTTCTTTCAAGACGGCCGCGTAGAGCGCGGCTTGCTCGCCCGTGAGCTCGCAGAACTGGTCAGTCTCGATCTTCTCGGGCAGGTCACGCGCCACTTCGGACTTGGTACGGCGCAGGATGAACGGGTGAATCGTCGCGCGGAGACGCTCGGCCGCGCCCTTGTCGCCCCCGTCGATCGGACGCGAGTAGCGCTCTTCGAATTTGTCGAGTGGGCCGAGCAGTCCTGGCGACACGAAGTCGAAAATGGACCAGATCTCGCTGAGCCGGTTCTCGATCGGCGTGCCGGATAGCGCGAGTCGCCGGTCGGACCGGAGGCGCTTCGCGGCGCGCGCGGTCGCGCTGAGCGGGTTCTTGATCTGCTGCGCCTCGTCGAGGATGACGTAGCGCCAATCGATCTCCTTCAGGAGCTCTTCGTCGCGTCGCAGGAGAGCGTAGCTCGTGACCACGACGTCCGCGTCTTCGAGCTCGTCTTGCCTCTCTTTGCGCTCAGCCCCATGCCAGAGGGCGTGCCGGAGCGAAGGCGCGAACTTGTCCATCTCGCGAAGCCAGTTCGTCACGACGCTCGTCGGCGCCACGATGAGCGCCTTGAACTGTTTGCGCTTGCCCTCGATCTTGGCATCCTCGCTCTTGACCGCGAGCAGCAGCGCAATCGCCTGGACGGTCTTCCCGAGCCCCATGTCGTCGGCGAGCACGCCTCCGCTGCCAATCTCGTGCAAGAACCAGAGCCAGTGGAAGCCCTGCTCCTGGTACGGACGGAGTTGAGCTCGCAGATTGCGGGGCTTTCGCGTCCCTTTGATCTCGTCGATATCGCGCAGCTTGTGAAAGAGTTCTTTCGCGTCGACGGAGACGTTCGACCGCCCGACTTGCGCCAGGAGATCTTCCACGCGGCCGACCTGCGACAAGGGAAGGCGTCCGCCATTGCCGCCGCCCGTGGCCAGAATCTCGGCCTGTCGCTGCAAGACTTCACGGACTTTCTGTGGATCGAGACGCGCGAACGTGCCGTCTGCGAGGCGAACGTAGCGGCGTCCCTCCGAGAGACAGCGCGCGAGCTCCTCCTGCGTGACCGCAACCCCTTCGCTCTCGAAGTTCAGCCGGAGCGAAAGCCAGTCGACGCCGCTCGATACGCGAGCATTCGCGGTCAACGGCTCGGGACGAAGCTGCACGTCGACGAGATCGTCGGGCACATAGAGGTCCCAGTCGTCGGGGAGCGTGCCGATGCCTTCGGTCCAAAACCGAATGGCGTCGTCGCCGTGGGCGATGAACTTGTTGCCGTCTTCCGCGGGAACGAGACCAAGGTCCCGGAGCCGCGTGGCGGCCTCCTGCTGCGCGGCGATGTCGCAGCGGATGCACTTGGCGCGCTTGCTGCTCCCAGGCTCGGGTGGTTTGACGATCACCGGAACGGTCATTCCATCGGCGCGCACGTCGACCTCGACGTCTTCGTAGGCAGCGCGCAGGCTGACTTGCGCTTCGATGAGAGTGCCCCCTGCCGCGACGCGGAATGTCGGCACGAGGTCGACGACGTCTGCCACCTGCGAAAGTTCAGGCAGCTCCGCGCCCAATTCGAGCGCAACTTTGGGCAGTCCTTGTGTGATGAGGGCCGCGAGGTTCTCGACTGGCTCGGCAATCACCGGCAGCCGCAGGAGCCGGCGCAACGCCGCCGGCGAGGCGCGCCGGTCTACCGGACGGGCCCATCCCTCCTGCGCGTCTACGTACCAGCCGGGACTGCCCTCGAACCATGCCCCGCTCGTCAGCGTGAACTTGCGCGGATCGCCCGGCCGCTGAAAAGACGTGCGCACGAGAATCTGCGTCCCGTCCTGGGAGAGCTCGAGATCGAAGCGCGGACGCAACGCCTCGTCGCCGAAGCGAAGCTCCATCATCTGCGGCTCGACGATGACGCGCCGACCCTTGAGCAGCGGGAGCAGATCGCTCGCGTCATCCCCTCGCACGTCGATGCCGACGCGGCGCGGCCCCTGATTTTCGAATCGCGCGAGGAGACGGATGGCTTCGCGATCGGGCGTCGGGCGCTGGTCTTGTCCGACGAGCAAGGTGCTCGGCAAGAGCGGCACGCGAGCGTCGGGATCCAGCAGCGTGATGGTCAGCGAGCCGCCGATGCTGCCCGAACCGTGGCCCACCGACTTTACTTGGAGCCGGTACTCGATGTGCTTGGGCGCGGGCGGCATCGGCTCGGGCAGCCACGCGTCCACGCCCGAGCCGCTCGGAACGAAGCCGCGCGCCGTAAGACCCGTACTCTGCGACGCCTTCATGGCACGGGCGCGAGCGCGTTTGCTTCGCCTGCCCTCCCCCTCGACTCCCGCGACGTGTACCGTCCCGCCGTGTACGGTGTAATGGACTCCGTTGGAAGATGGCTGCGCGGCGCGCTGCTGAGCCCCGCGCGCTTGATCGCGGAGCGCAATCAGCAGCGCTGCGACGTGTTTGCAGTGGCCGCCGTTGCTCGACGCGAAGGCCGGGCACGTACAGCTCGATGTGAAGCCCGAAGGCGTGAGCTGCAACGTCACCCGGTACGGTTCCGCGTCGTTGCCCCGTACGTGGCCGCGCGCCCCGGCGTCCTCGACGACGATGCCCTCGACGGCGCGCCGCCGCACGTAGTCGTAGCCACGGAGGTAAGCGCGCGCTCCGAGCAGGCGCCGGAGAGCGCGGTCATTGAGCGTGGAGAGTGCTTCGTTGAAGGGTGACGCCAATGATGTGACGCACGCGCGAGGCGTGCCCTTTCCATGGATTCGGTGCTTGGGTCTGTGACTTGGCAGTTGGCCCTAAGAGGACATTGATGGCGAAAAGCCTGGCCGCGATGGCCTGCGCGGTAGGGGCCGACATCTGCCTCGGACCCGTCCGCGACGCGAGGCTCGGGCACGGCGCGGTGCAGAACACCGACGCCGCGAGCGCGCGACCTCTCCTGTGGTCCGTAGCACCCCCTATCTCGTTTCGCAACCGTTTCGCGAACATTGAGCTTAGGTCTCGTTTTGTCGCCCCCACGCCGAGAACGTCGTGGCACGCGCGCCGGGGCGTGGCGACCTTGCCTTGGCACCCCGCCAGCAGGCGCCTCAGCTTCGAATGATGCACATGGCACGCCCGAAAAACGGGAGCGCGCAGAGGCCAAGGCTCGAAAGGGAGCGTTTGGCCGAGACGATGGACGTGATCTACCTCTCGCGCGAACACGAGTCCATTGCGCATAGGTCGATTGTGCGTCGATTGTGCGCGAATCGCCGGAGCCTACCCGCCCCTACGTGCCGAGCCCTCGAGCGCGATCATCGTGTCCTTGAGCCCTCCGCCTTTCGGCGATACGACCAGCGGCGCCCATGCAAAGACGAGCGCCGCTCGTGTCCGCACTCCTACTGCCGCTCCTGCTTGCGGCGGCAGGGTGCTCGGTCTCCGTCGCTGGGGGGCTGGACGACACCGAGTCGAATCGGGTGGTGGTCGCTCTCGAACGCGCCAGCATCGAGGCGACCAAAGAGCCTGATCCCACGGCCGACGGAAAATGGCGAGTCGACGTGGCGAGCGAGGACGTGCCGCATGCTCTCGCGGCGCTGCGCGACGAGGAGCTTCCGCGCAGCCTTCATACCGGAGTGCTCGACGCGGTGGGCAAGGGCTCCCTCGTGCCGAGCGAAGCGGCGGAGCATGCCCAGCTCGTCGCCGGGATGGCCGGCGATCTGGAGCGATCGTTGGAAGGGGTCGACGGCATCCTCAGCGCCCGCGTTCACTTGAATGTTCCCACTCCGAGCCCGCTTCGCGATAGTGCGCCGTCTCACGGCAGCGCCAGCGTTCTGCTCGAACACCGGGGGTCGACTCCGCCTCTCAGCGCCGACTCGGTGCAGCGGCTCGTCGCAGGAGGCGTAGCCGGCCTTCTGCCGACCGATGTCGCCGTCGTGATGATTTCCCGGTCCGCACCCGCGGCGTTCGCAGGCAGTCAGTTCGGACACGTAGGCCCCATTTCCGTGGCGCGTGCGTCGATGCGAAAGCTTCAAGCCGCGCTCGTCGCCCTCGTCGCGATCGTGGCGCTCCTCGCGGCCGCGACGCTCGTTCTTTACGCGCGGCTGACCCGGCTTCGTGCCGAGGCGCTTGCGCAGTCCAAGCCCGGCGGACGGGCGCAGTGACCCGCTCCGTTCGCATGCCGCGCCGCCTTCACGACGTCGCGGTGACGCTCTCGTGTCTGGCCGTGGCTGCAGGGGCTTGCAAAGAGGGGCCGAAGGCAAGCGGATTTCCGGAGGACAGCGCGCCGCCGGTGGCATCGTCGGCCGCATCCGCCGTCGAGGCGCCGGGCACGACCGCCGAACCCCCGGCGGGGACCGCGGC
>JBAULD010000867.1:0-7343 GCA_049578005.1 Polyangiaceae bacterium | reverse complement strand
CCGCGGAGCTCGGCCGCGCGTGGGCTTTCGGAAAGCTCGGGAGAACGGGCGACGCATCTCGCGCCCTCGATCGAGCCGAGGAGCTGGGCGCCCCCGCCGCGAACGTCGCGCGGCAGCGGGCGGCGCTAAGCGCGCCTGCGGGGGCCGAGGCGAAGTAGAGTAAGCACCATGGCGCAAGACGAAGTCGAGCGAATTGTGATGCGCGCGAGGGCCGCGCAGCCCGCATGGGAGGAGCTCGGACCGAGCGAACGAGCCCGGCGCCTCGCACCGCTCAAAGAACGGGTCCTCGACCGCGCCGATGCAATCGCCGACTGTTTGCACGAAGAAGTGAACAAGCCAGCGGTCGAGGGTCTGCTGGGGGAAGTCCTGCCCTCTGCGGATCTCGTGCAGTACTGGACGAGGGCGATGCCGGACTTGCTCCAGCCGGCGGACGTGGATTTCGATCCGATCGCATATCCGGGCAAGACCGGGACGATCTTCCGCGAAGCGCGCGGAGTCGTCGGCGTCATCATGCCGTGGAACTTCCCGATCGCCCTGCCGCTGCGAACGATTGTCCCGGCGCTGCTCGCCGGTAATGCCGTCGTCTTCAAGCCGAGCGAAGTGGCGCCGCGCTCCGGAGCCCTCGTGGCGGGTCTCTTCGCGGGGCTCGTCCCCGACGGAGTCCTCGAGATCGCCCAAGGGGGCGGGGAAGTCGGCGCGGCGCTCTGCTCCGCCGGCGTCGACCTCGTCGTCTTCACCGGGAGCGTCGGGTCGGGTCGCGCGGTCGCCCGGGCGTGCGCGGAAAAGCTCATCCCGTGCTCGCTCGAACTCGGCGGGAAAGACGCGGCCATCGTCCTGGCCGACGCCGATCTGGATCGCGCGGCGAACGGTGTCGTCTGGGGCGGCATGATGAACGCCGGTCAGAACTGCGCTTCGATCGAGCGTGTGTATGTGGACAAGACGATCGCCGAGGCGTTCACGGCGAAAGTATGTGCCGTCGTTTCGTCGTTGAAGCCGGGGATCGACGTCGCCCCGCTCGCGACGAGCGCGCAGCGGGCCATCGTCGAGGGGCACGTCGAGACGTCGACGAAAGGCGGGGCCGAAGTATTGGCGCGCGGGTCGGAAGGGTCGGCCGGGTCGTCCCCGCCCCGCGCTCTGCGGTCCGCTCCCGACGGGGAGAGGCACTCCTATCCGCCCACCGTCGTCCGGGTCTTTGGCGACGACTCCGCGCTGATGCGCGACGAAACCTTCGGGCCCGTGCTCCCGATCGCTGCCGTCGACGGAGTCGAGGAGGCCGTCGCCCGCGCCAACGCCTCACGCTACGGCCTGACGGCGAGCATCTGGACGCGCGACGAGAAAAAAGCTCAGCGCATCGCGCGTCGCCTGCACGTCGGAGTCGTGACCATCAATAACCACGGGTTAACCGGCGCCATCCCGGCGGCTCCTTGGGGGGGTCGCGGCGAGACCGGCTGGGGGATCACGGGCTCGCCGCTCGCGCTCGACTCCCTGACGCGACCGCGCTTCGTGCTCGTCGATCGGAACCGCGCCAAGCGTGAGCTCTGGTGGTTCCCTTACACTCCGGCACTCACGACGATCGCCTCGTCGATGGCGACGCTCCGCTGCTCTTCGCGCGGCTTCTTCGCGCGAGCGCGGGCACTCCTGTCACTCCTCTGGGCGATGATGGCGCGGGCCCGCGAGGGGTGAGCGGCGCCCTCGCGTTCACTTGGTTCCCGACACCCGCACGCGGGAAGAGTCCCGCGGCGGCGGGCGGCTCGAGGCGGTGGATACGCGTGCACTTCGTTCGAGGACCGGCAAGCACTCGGCGGCAGGTAGGGGCCGACTGAAGAGGTAGCCCTGAGCCGTGTGGCAGCCGTGGACTCGCAAGAAATTCGCCTGCTCCTGGGTCTCGACCCCCTCGGCGACGACGTGCAAGTTCAGGCTGCGCGCCATGGCGATGATCGTCGTCGAGATGGCCGTGTCGTTGACGTCGTCCGGGATCCCCTGGGTGAACGATCGGTCGATCTTGAGCGCGTCGATCGGCAGCCGCTTCAAATAACTGAGCGACGAATAGCCGGTCCCGAAGTCGTCGACGGCGATATAGACGCCCATCGCGCGGAGCTGCTGGAGATTCTCGACGATCGCCTCGCGATTCTCGATGAGACTGCTCTCGACGAGCTCGAGCCCGATTGCCGAGGGCGATAGCGCAGACCGGCGCAAGTTGTCGCTGATCAACTTGACGAACCCTGGGTGCCGGAGCTGCTGGGGCGGCATGTTCACGCTGATGCGAATCGGCTGGACTTTGCTCCAATGGCTCGCCTGCTCGCACGCCGAACGGAGGACCCACTCGCTGATGGGCACGATGAGGCCGCTCTCTTCTGCGACGGCCAAAAAGTCCGAGGGCATCAGGAGTCCCCGCTCCGGATGGTTCCACCGGATGAGTGCCTCGACGCCGCCGATGGCCCCCGTCTCCAGCGAAACGATAGGCTGGTAGTAGAGAACGAGCTCTCCCCGCTCGAGGGCGCGCCGCATGCCTGCTTCGACGCTCAGGCGCTCCATGGCCTGCTCGTGCATGTGGCCGTCGAAGAGCTGATGGCGCGCCCGGCCCTGCGACTTGGCCCGGTACATCGCGGTATCGGCGTCGCGCAAGAAGTCGGCGGCGCGCTTGTATTTCTCGGAGCTCAGCGTGATGCCGACGCTCGCCGAAGTGAAGACTCGGTGCCCCTCGAGCTCGAACGGTTCGCCGAGCGCTTCCTGGATCCTCTCTGCGATGTTGGCGGCGGTTTCGTCGTTCTCGAGATCGGCCACGATGATGGCGAACTCGTCGCCCCCGAGCCTCGCGACCGTGTCGGTGCTGCGCAAGCACTCGCCGAGCCGGTGCGCGATTTGGACCAGGAGTTGATCTCCGGCGAGGTGACCCAAGCTGTCGTTGAGCGTCTTGAAGTGATCCAAGTCGAGAAAGAGCACGGCGAAGCGCGCGTCGGTAGTACGCTGCGCCCGAGCGATCGATTGCTCGAGTCGGTCCATCAGCAAGGCGCGGTTGGGCAGCCCGGTCAGAGCGTCGTGGAGCGCGTTGCGTCGTAGTTGCTCCTCGGCCACCTTGCTCGCCGTGATGTCGGTTTGGGAGCCGGCCACGCGCACGGGGTTGCCCCCGTCGTCGAAGAGGACGATGCCCCGGCAGAGGACCCAGACGTGCCGGCCGTCTTTGTGGATCATCCTGTATTCGTGCTGGATGTGCGTCTTTCCGCCGCCGACCTGGGCTTCCAGGGCCTCCTTCAGGCCGGGGAGATCGTCTGCGTGCACCCGAGAGAACCAGGCGTCGACGTGGGGGGCGATTTCGGCCTCCTCGTGCCCGAGCATCGACTTCCACCGAGCCGACAGGTAGACGCGACCGCTGGCGACGTCCCAATCCCAGAGACCGTCGTTCGCGCCGTGCGCCGCGAGCGCGTACCGCTCCTCGCTCTGCCGGAGCGTCTCGGCGAACTCGCGCTCGCGGTCGAACGCGAGGCGCTGCGAGGCCATCAGTTCCTCTCGGTCCATCGCCGCGCCGAGGAGCGCCGCCCAGAGCTCGAGGTTTCCGGTGTTCTCGGTCAGCTCGATTTCGACGGGCCCGATGACCGCAAGAATGCCTCGGCTCTGCGCGCGGCCGACGATCGGAACCACGTTCATCACGACGGCTTCATCCGTCTCGTCGATCAGATCGCACAGCGGTCGGCCGGGAAACTCCGCGGGGACGTGCTCGGATCCCAAGAGCGGCATCGGCTCGGGGCCGGCGTGAAACACGCTCCGGATACACAGGCGGCGGGGGGCCGCGGTCGTCGGAGCCCGCCACTCGCCGAAGACCGCGTGACGCACCCGCGTCCAGCGCAGCCACGACAGAGCGGGCGTCTTCGAGAGATCGATCCCGATGAGCGCCAGGTTGATCTTGCGGTTCGCGTCTGCGTTCGAATCCGCGTAGCGCCTCCGCGCTTGTTCGAGGACGGCCCATGCGCGCATGAGCTCGAAGCGAATGCTGCGGAGGGCGAGCTGGAACGACTGCGCTGCGTGGCCGTCGGGGTTCGCTGCGCGAAGCCATGCCGAGGCTGTGTCCTCGACGAGCGATACGAGCGCTTCGACCGTCTCGACGTCGTGGGCCACCGTGAGGAGCCGCTGCCAGGCGTCGCGGACGTCGGCCGGAGACATTCCGACTTCCTCGTGGATCGTCGCCAGGAGGTGGCCGGCGAGGTTCGCCGCGTGCGGTCGGATCTCCGCCGTGCGCGCCGCGTCGAGCGTTCGCCCTCCCGCCGCGACGTCGAGCAGCGAGCCGGTGAACCGTTCGTGCTCGATTTCGCGGTGAAACGCGGCGGCGGGAGCCAAGGTCGGAGGCTGCCTGAGCGAGCAGCCGCACGAATGTCGCCGGATCAGCGTGCCGGGGATCCGGATCAGCCCCGGAAGGGGGGTTCCGTCGAGCAGCTTGGCGAGCAAGACCTCGGTCGCGCGCTCGGCGAGAACGTCGAACGGAAGGTGCACCGTCGTGAGGGGCGGGTCGGTGTACTGGGCGCGTTCGATGTCGTCGAACCCCGCGATCGCGAGATCCTGCGGCACGCGATATCCCGCCGCCCGCAGGACGTCGACAATTCCGATCGCGAGGGCGTCCGAACCCGCGACGATTGCGGTGCACGGGAGGCGGGCGGCGACGAGCTGGGCGCCGATGGCGCGACCGTCCTGTTCGAGCAGCCCTGTGCACGAGAAGAACAACGAGGAGTCCGGGCTGATTCCCGCCGCGCGCAACGCGGCCCCGTACGCGTCATAGCGCTCTCGAATGTCGATGTGGGTCAGCGCCCCTGCGAAGGCAATGCGACGGTGACCGTGCTCGATCAAATGGCCGATCGCGTCGTTTACGCCTCGGTAGTTGTCGGGTAGCACCGCACAACACGTGTGGCCGGCCAGGCGCGTGCTGACGGTCACCAGCGGTTTGTCGGCGGCCGAGATTCGCTGGTAATAGGCGGTAGCGTCCGCGTCGCTGATACCAATCCACGCGTCGATCCGGTCCCAGCCCAGGGGCTCGGTATCGACCTCCGCGGGCCAGCAGAACTCCAGGCCGGTCGTCTGGAATGCCACGACGCGCGCACCCCGCCGCCGCGCGCCGCGCTGAACGCCTGCGAGCAAGGGCGTGTAGTAACAGCCGCCGACGTAGGGGAGGAGAACACCGACGGTGGGGCGCCAGCCCATAGCCAAGAAGGGGCCCTTTCTGAGCGCGACAATCCGCGCCGGGGAAGCGCACGGGGAGGAGGACGAAACCCCCACCCGATTATACGGACGAACGTTGGTGGGACAGTAGATGCGAAGCCTTCGGGCGGGTCCCCGCCCAGACTATGTGCCACACTTGCGTCCCGGATGCTCGAAGACGGCAACGCGATGCTCCTCTCGCTGGCGATCGGCTGCATTGGGCTGGCGTGCTTCGTATACGGCCGAAAGCAGGGCCGATTTCCTCAGATGCTCGCGGGCGCGGTGCTCTCGATTTACCCGTATTTCGTTCCGAACATGATCGCGATGGCGGCGATTGCCGTAGCGGTGATACTCGGCTTGTGGGTCGCGGTGCGACTGGGGGCGTAGGGGCTCGTCTGCCTAGTACAACATACAGCTCTCCACGCGGACCGGGAGCAGGCGTTCGCGACCCCCGAGAAACGAGAGTTCGACCACGAAGGCGTAACCGAGGACGTAGCCGCCCTGCCTGTGAACCAGCTCCGCCGCGGCCGCCGCCGTTCCGCCGGTCGCCAGCACGTCGTCGACGACGACCACGCGTGCCTCCTCGCGCAGACTCCCCTTGTGCATCTCGAGCGCGTCGCGGCTGTACTCGGTCACGAATTCCACGCGGTCGACGGCCGCCGGCAGCTTCCCGGGCTTTCGTACCGGAACGAAGCTCGCGTTGAGGCGAGCCGCGAGCGCGCCGCCGAAGATGAATCCGCGCGCCTCGATTCCCACGATGGCGTCGACGTGCTCACCGATGAAGCGTTCGGCGATCCCGTCGAGCACGATGTGCAGGGCACGAGGGCTCGCGAGCAGAGGGGTGATGTCTTTGAAGACGATCCCCGGTCGGGGAAAGTCGGGCACGTCCCGAATGAGCGAGCGACAGAAGTCGAACGACGACATCGGCCTAGCGATCACGGGCTGCATCGCGACCGGTTGCTCCCGAGGCTTTGCGCTCTTCTTGGAAGTCCCACTGGCGCTGCCTCGCTTGGCCGGACGCTTCTTCGTCGCCATCCCTTCTTCTCCCTTCAACCCGTCGCACTATCGAGGCGTCGCGCGAGCTCGACCGCAAGCTGCGCATCTACGACGCTGGTCAAATCGAGCACGAGCGGCGTCAGCGAGACCGCCCCGTCGTCGTACGCGTCCGTGTCCGTGCCGGTGTCGCGCTCGTGGCGCACGCCCGGCCCGCCGAGCCAGAGGTACTCGCGGCCGTGCGGGTCGACGCGGAAGTCGACAATCTCTTCGTAAATGCGTGCGCCCAGACGAGTCGCTCGAACTTGTCCGTTCCAGCCGGGGGGGACGTTGACGTTGAGCAGCGGAGTGCGGGCCTGCTTCACGCGGGCAAGGTCGAAGGCGATCCGCGCGCAGAGCGAGGAGGCGGCTTCGAAGTCGACCGACGGGTGCGCGCTCGCGGCCACCGCGGGAATTCCGCGTAGCGCCCCTTCGCGTGCGGCGGCGATCGTGCCGGAATAGAAGGCGTCTTGCCCGAGGTTCATTCCGTGGTTGATTCCGGAGACGACGACGTCGGGGCGGCGTGGAAGGACGCGCTGGCCGGCGTGTAGCGCGACATAGACGCAGTCGGCGGGCGTACCGTCGAGCGCGAAGACCCCCGTCTCCACGGGGCGTAGCCGGAGCGGCCGTCGCAAGCTGAGAGAGTGGCTCGAGGCGCTCTGCTCGCCCTCGGGAGCGAGCACGACCACATCGGCCGCGGCCGCGAGCGCGCGACGCATGGCCTGGATCCCTGGGCTGGCGTAGCCATCGTCGTTGGAGAGAAGGACCAGGGGGCGTTCGGCCATGGCGGGGACAGCGTGCATACGCCGAAGCACGCGGAGTCGCCAAGGCGTAAATGGATCGTCGGACGTCCACGTCCACGACGTGAGCTTCGCTGACGGTTCGAAGTTGCGACGCGCGTTCTCCACGATGGATCGTCGGACCCACGACGGTGAGCTTCGCTCTCGCGGGAGCGAGCTTCGTTGTCTGGAGAGTGAGCTTCGTTATCTGGAGAGTGAGCTTCGTTATCTGGAGAGTGAGCTTCGTAGTCGGAAGAGTGAGCTTCGTTATCTGGAGAGTGGGCTTCGTTATCTGGAGAGTGAGCTTCGTAGTCGGAAGAGTGAGCTTCGTTATCTGGAGAGTGAGCT
>JBAULD010000866.1:0-7665 GCA_049578005.1 Polyangiaceae bacterium | reverse complement strand
GCGTCCGGTTGGCTTGGAAAGGACGCATTTCTCCTTGGCAAAGCGTCCGGTTGGCTTGGAACGGACGTATTTCTCCTTGGCAAAGCGTCCGGTTGGCCTGGAAAGGACGCATTTCTCCTTGGCAAAGCGTCAGGTTGCCTTGAAAGGGACGCATTTCTCGTTCGCTGCATTTCCTTTTGAGCGCGGGAGCGCGACTCCGGAAGTCGCCGTCCCCGAACCACGCCAGCGTTCGATTGCGTCCGCGAGATCGACGGACCGAATCGGCTTGGTCACGTAGTCGTTCATGCCGTGTGCGAGACAGGCCTCGCGATCCCCGGCGACGGCGTTGGCCGTGAGCGCGACGACGTACGTGCCTGAGCCGGGTCCAGCTCCCGCGCGCAGCGCGCGGGTGGCCGAGAACCCGTCCATTCGCGGCATTTCACAGTCCATCCAGACCATGTCGAACCGCTCCGTTCCCAGCCGTTCCAAGGCCTCCACCCCGTCGGCCGCACGCTCCGCGACCCAGCCGAGCTGTCGCAACATCGCGCACGCGATGCGCGCATTCACGTCGTTGTCCTCGACGACGAGCGCGCGGCCCGCTCCGCCCGCCGTCCCTCCTGCAGCCACCGCCACGTGTGCGGAAGACGCCGAAGGAGTCCGGAGGACGGCCCGAAGGGTTTCGACCAGATGCCGGCGCCGGATGGGCAGCGAGATTCGCCCGTCGAGCCGGACGGCCGTGCCCGACGGCCGGCGCGTGGTGCTGCCGACCGCGAGGAACTTGACCCCGTCGAGGCACGACTTTGCCGTCTCGAAGTCCGCAAGGTCGCCTTCGGAATAGACCAGTGCCTCGCTGACGAAACAGAGATCGAATGGTTCGCCTCCCACCGACGAGAGTTCCAACAAGCCTTCGCGCGCGCTCGCCGCCGCCGCGACGTGCAGGCCGAGCTGGGACAGTTCGGCCGCGGTGTTTCGGCGGTCTGCCGGGTTCGGCTCGATGCACAACGCTCGGCGACCCTCGAATGGCGGGGCCGGCGCGGCATCCGGGCCCGGACTGGAAAGCTCGACGGAGACGCGGAACGTGCTGCCCACTCCCACCGTGCTTTCGACCTCGACGACGCCGCCCATCAGCGAAACCAGATTCTTGCAGATGGCGAGGCCCAGACCCGTGCCACCGAACATTCGCGTCGTCGTGGGGTCGGCCTGCGAGAAGGCCTGGAAGAGCTGGGGCAACGCGTCGGCAGGAATACCTATCCCGGTGTCCTGCACCGAGAAACGCAAGGCGACTTTCTCCGCGTCGATGCGAGCGGTCCGGGCGGAAACGGTCACTTCGCCGGAGTGCGTGAACTTCACGGCGTTTCCAATCAAATTGACGAGGATCTGTCGAAGTCGGGTCGAGTCTCCGAGGGCTGAATGGCGTACGCCCACGAGGTCGGTGACCAGGCGGATTCCCTTCGCTTCGGCTTGCGAAACCAGGATCGACGCGGACTCTTCGATGGGATCGCGCGGATCGAACGGCGTGCACTCCAGAACCAACTTGCCTGCTTCGACCTTCGAAAAATCGAGGATGTCGTTGATGAGGGCCATGAGGCCGTCGCCGCAGTCGCGCGCGGCCTCCGCGTACTCGCGTTGCTCGGGCGTGAGCCGGGTGGTCAGGAGCAGCGCGGTCATGCCGATGACCCCGTTCATCGGCGTTCGAATTTCGTGGCTCATCGTCGCCAGAAACCGAGCCTTCGCACGGACCGTTTCCACCGCTGCGTCTCGAGCCACCACGAGCTCGGCCGTCCGTTCCCGAACGGCAGCCTCGAGGTGCTCGTTGGCGTGCGCGAGCCGCGATGCGACGCGCCGCAGTCGCATGCCCACCCCGACCAGCAGACCGAGAAGGGCGAGCGCCACCGCCGCCGCCGTCATGCCGAGCACCGACGCGGACCGGCTCGCCGCCGACCGGTAGTACTCGTAGCGGGTCGCGACGTCGGCCCAAGCTTGGTGGGTCGGCAGCGTCGCGATCTCGCGCAGGAGCGCGTCCGTCTCCTCTTTCCCCATTGCGATCACGCTCGCGTGGGCTCTCACGAGCGACAGGCTCCGCCGGTCTTCTCCCGGAGGCATCAGGTCGAGCCTTTCCTGGAGTGCCGCGAGCGTCGCGCGCATGGCGCTCTCGACGCGCTCGTCCTTTCGGAGTGCCAACGTCAGCGTCTCGAGACGGAGATCGCGGACCAGTCCGATCACGGCAGCGTCCGACGCCTTCCCCAAGACGTCCGCGGTCAGAGCCGGGAAGTAATTGAGCGAGTTTTTCAGGAGCGCATTCTTGGACTTGAACTGCTCGAGCAAGCGCGCCCGCCGCGCGGCCAAGGCCACGTAGGCCCCGAGTGCAACTTCCAAGTCCGCCCGCTCCGCCGGGCGCAGAAAGCTCGGTACTTGCGCGTTGGCTCCGTCGTCCAGTCGCTTGATCTGTCGTTCGTCGTTCGTCAGCGCGTCGTAGTTGGTGTCGAAGTCGAAGCGCGACTGCAGGGCGCGCTCGGCCACGTCTTCGTCGAGTCTGGCGCGTTCGGCGAGCAGGGCCGAGAAGGCCCGAGGCTGGTCCCCGACCGGCGCGCGTTGGCCGAAGCCCAAGACCGCGATGACGAGCGCCGTCGTAGCGGCCAAGAAGGCACCGCCGACGGGGCGCCAGTTCATAACGGCCGGCCTTGGTAGCTTCCGGTTAGCGACTCCAAGAACGCGACCAGATCGGACCTGTCGGTGTCGTCGAGGTCACGGCCGAGCTGATAGCGAGCCATGAGACTCACGGCCTCGCCGAGCGTGGCGACGGAACCGTCGTGAAAGTAGGGCGCCGTCCGGGCCACGTTTCGCAGGCTGGGCACTTTGAAGACGTGACGGTCCGCGTCGTCGTGCGTGACGTTGAAACGCCCGAGGTCGGCTTCGAGCCCGTGCCCGCGATCTCGGAAATAGTCATCCATGACGCCCAGCTTCTCGAACATGTTTCCCCCCACACCTTCTCCCTGATGACACGCCGAGCACCCGTAGCTCGTGAAGAGCACGAAGCCTCGGGCCGCGTGCGCTCCCATTGCCCCGGTGTCCCCCTGGAGGTAGCGGTCCAAGGGGGAATCCGGCGTGGCGAGGGACCGCTCGAAGGTCGCGATGGCATCCCTGACGTTGCCCCGTTTGAGCCCGTCGGCGTAGGCACCGTCGAACAGCGCGGCGAAGTGGGCGTCCGCCCGGAGAGTCGCGATGACACGCTCCCAGCTCGAAGCCATCTCGTCGGGGTCGAGCAGCGGCCCGTCGATTTGCTCTTCGAGGCTCGACGCGCGGCCGTCCCAGAACTGACGAAAATTCAGCCCCGCGTTGAAGACGGTCGGGGCGTTGAGCCCCGACGGGTGATCCGTCGGACCCCTCGAATGCGCGAGGCCGTCCACTCCGGCGCGCTGTAGATCATGGCAGCTCGAACAGGCCGTCCGGCCGTCGCCGGAGAGCCGGGCCTCCCCGAACAATTCGGCCCCCAATGCCACGCGCTTGGGATCGAGTCCCCGGGGCGCGCGGAGGGGTACGAGAGCCCGTTCGCTCGGCACCCCGGCGTCCGGCTCCGGCGGCGTCGGCATCGGCGCGTCTTTGCTGCACGCGAGCGCGAGCGTCAGGACAAGGACCGCTGCCGCGGGCGCACGAACGATGCGCGCAGCGACGCGCCCCTTGCGAATGCGTACGCTCGAGGACGGCAGAGAGAGCATCCCCAGGGGGGTACGGCCAGCCCCCAGTTTCGTTTAGACGCTCTGGGCGCGAAGGTTCGTACCCTCGTTCCTCACCCACCAGCCGGCGACATCGAGACGCGCCCGCTCGCCGCCTCGGCCTCGTGGAGCAGGGCGGGCAGCCGCTCCGGCAAGCTTGCCCCCCTGTCGGTGGCGCGGTCTCGAGCTGATCGTGGGTTCACGAGCGAAAGAGGCTGCGGCGCTCCCCCTCCCGGAGATACGGCGCCTGCAGGCGAACGGGTTCGCCGAAGTCCTTGTAAAGCAGGTCGCCCGCACCCGTGAGCCTCTCGGCGCCCGAGACGCCGAGGATCATGGTCGACTCGATGTGGCTCGAGAGCTTCAGCGCGACTCGGCACGGAAGGTTTGCTTGAATCGCGCCGGTGACGGTTGCTCGGCTCGGCTGCTGCGTCGCGAGCACCAGGTGAATGCCCGCGGCTCGGGCTTTTGCGCCGAGGAGAGCCACGGCGCGTTCGATCGCGGCTTTCTCCTGCTTGTTCTTCGATATCAACGCGAAGTACTCGTCGCACAGGCACACGATGCGCGAAGGCGGTCGAATTGGTCTCCCACGGATAACGAGGTCACCCCGCTCGAGAGACCCGTGACCGGCACGGGAATCTCCGGAACGCCCACGAACGCGCCCACTTGCGCGATGTAGTCCTGGCCGAGCTGGGTCCGTCATCTCAGAGAGGTACGATCCCTGCAGATCGCGAACGGCATGAAGACCACCTGGAAGCCGCATGAGAAGCACGGGGACCTGACCGAGCGGAGCGATCTGCCATCGAGCGTTTACGCTTTCCCGGACAAGCGGAAGGAGCCCCTGACGGACGCCGCCCACGTGCGTAACGCCATCGCACGATTCGATCAGGTCCGCGGGGTGTCCGACGCCGAGCGCGATCTCGCCTTTGCCAACATCAAAAAGGCCGCCAGGCACTATGCCGTCCAGATGACCGAGGCGGATTGGAACGAGCTCGGCCGACGGCCGAGTACAGGCCGCCCTGCGAGCGCCCGGGTAGAGTCGGCCCGAAGGGCCGCTGCGACGCGCAAGCGACTTGGCACTGGAAGCGGGTCGACCGCCGCGCGCAAACGCGGCGCCGTGCGCGGGGCGGCCACGCGCAAAAACAAGGCGAAGCGCGCGGCGCCCCGAAGGGCTTCCGCCTGACTGACCCGGTATCGTTTCCTCACCCGCCGGGATTCGTCGGCGTCCTCGAGTTGCGTACAATCCATCGGATGCGCCGCTTCCCGAGCTCGCTCTTCGTGCTCCTTGTAGCCTGCGGGCGGGCGCCGCCGAGCGCAGGGTCCGTAGAATCCATCGGCTTGGGCGACGCGTCCGACGCGGAGCCGGCTTCCGCCGATGCCGGGCGGGATGCGCCCAGCGAGGCCGGCGCGAACGACGAGGATGGGATCGGAGCGAGCACGATCGAGGCTGGGCAAACCGACGCGAGCGGGACGGGCCTGAGCGCGACAGACGTGGAGGGGAGCGTGTACGACCCCACCGAGATCGAAACGAGTGTCCTCGACCCGGGCCCGCTCGACGCAAACTCGAACGACGCAAGTCCGGGCGCAGGGGCCGAGGCTGGGCCGAACGACGCGAACGACGCAGGAACGATTGACGCGAGCGCGAGCGACGGACGTGCTCCCACGACGGCCGACAATCCCCCTGTGCCCACCGGCTACGAGCTTCTCCCGCAGGCGGACCTCACCCCGGCGATGACCGCGTGGGCGACGTCCATTCTGAACGATCCGACGGACTATCCACTCTTCGCAACGGCCTCTCAGACCTTCGGGACACTCATGGTCCTCGCTCGAGTGGAGTGGCAAGCGCCCGACTTCCAAAACGCCGCGGTCCACCGAGGAGTGACGCTCTACGAGCCGCTCTGATCCGGCCCCGGTTCTCGTGTACGGGAAAGCCGGCGAGAAGGTGGTAGCGTCCGCATTCGGCGACGGCCGAGACCAAGGAGGGACCTCCATGTACGAGGAGCTGGCGGGGAAGCGCGTAGGGCTCGTGTTCTCTGGGGCCGTGGCGCAGGGCGGGTTCGAGGCTGGCGTCCTCGAGACACTCGCAAGAGCAAATCCGCGCATCGTGAGCATCGCAGGAACGAGCTCGGGATCGCTGAATGCGGCCATTGCCGCGGCCGGAATTGCCACCGGACGGCTGGGCGCTGCGGCGCAGGCGCTTCACGAAATGTGGGTCGACGACGCCTCCTTTGCGCATATCGCCAGCGTACATTTCAGCAACTGGTTCCACTTGCAGGGGGTCTTCACGACGGACAAGCTGCGGGAGCTCGTGGAGACGGGTCTGCAGATCGTCGTAGGAGGACGGCAGGGACCAGCCCAATCGAAGATCGCGCTCACGATGGTCACGACCAACCTCAATGGCGTGCGCAGGAAAAACGGTACCGTTCCCCTGCCCACGTACGAACAGCCCATCACGTTCCGCGGGCAAGACCTGGTCGACCGGACCGCCTGGCCCCGCATTGCCAACGCCGCAGCCGCGTCCGCGACGTTTCCGGCGCTCTTCTCGCCGACGCTCTTCGACGGAGCACCGTGCGTGGACGGCGGGGCCGTGAACAATACGCCGATCTCGCACGTGCTTTCGGACGACGACGTCGACGCCGTGGTCGTGACAACGACCGAATCGGACACGATTCCGTCGAAAGCGAGCCTCGGAGGTACGGCCCTGGTCGCTCGAATCGCTTCGGCGCTCATCGACGAGCGGATCGCCTACGACCTCTCCCAGGCGCAGAAGGACAACGCGCGCTTCGTCAAAGTCCAGGCCGCGCTCAAAGACGCCGCTGTCCCGGATGACAAGCAAAAGCTGGTGCTCGATGCCCTTGGATACAAGCGAATCGCGCTCTACCTCGTCCAGCCGAACGCCCCGCTCCCGGGCGACGCGTTCAGCGGGCTGAGGAACCAGAGCGAACGGATTGCCTGCATCGAGGCGGGCAAGCAGGCAGTTCCAGTTGCGCTTTGAGGCCGTCTTTGGAGTAACGGCAATCAGGGGCCGGTCCACACGCGACCGTCGTTGCTCGGCACGCTGAACGAGCAACGGGTCCCTCCTTCCCCGCCGGCCTCCACCCCGGGTGGATACTGCGTGCCCGCGCCGCCTCTCTGGGCCTCGGTGTGATTTTGCGCACCGTCCGCCGAGTGGCAAGCCCCGCCACATTCGTGGCTTGTGGCGTCTCAGTCCGTTGCGTGGACTGCCACCTAGCGCCGACCCAACGAGAAATACCTGTGCGCGCAGTCACCACAGTGCTGATTCGATTGATGAATTCATCGCTCACTCTCGAAATCGTCAATGGCTTGGCACTTGCTATTGAAGGGAATCAAGATCGGCCACCCACGGAGAGACAAATGCGACGAACGATGACTGCGGCATTGATGACTGGATATCTTACCTCTGCGCTCGGCTGCGCGTCCCAGGCAGCGGATCCGACGGCGACGGCGGGACAGGCGCTGACGGCGTGTCCCGCGCACACGACTCAAGACAATCTGCTGCGCGCTAGCGCCACGGTGGCGTTCAACCTCATGAAGCTCGCAGCCAACCAGGTCCCGGCGAACGATACGCAGACCTCCATTCTACCCAACGTTCAGTCGACCAGCATCCTCGCCCCCCAGAGGTACCGCGTTCAACCCGGCGGCACGGGGATCGAGTTCGATCCCAACGATCCGCTCTACAGCACCTACGTGAGCAACGCCATGAAGGCCCAGCTCGCGTTCGCGCAAACCGACAGCACGGTGGCCGCGTTTCTCTCGGAAGGCCTGAACGCCGCGTACGCGCAGGACAATGGTCATTACTATCCGCACATTCTCGCCCTCCCGGCGCTCGGCCCGTTTTCGTTTCAGGGCCCGGTAACGACCCACATTCGCGACTCGTCGAGCCAGGACAACAGCCATTACGCCACGGTCAGCAGCCAGGCTTGGTGCGACAGCGTCGTGGTGACCATCGCAGAGA
>JBAULD010000865.1:0-9355 GCA_049578005.1 Polyangiaceae bacterium | reverse complement strand
TTGTAGTAGAGCGCCGAACGTGGGCGTCGGAGCGCCAGGTCGCGGTCGGTGCTCTCCTCCCACGGCCGCGTGTCGACGATGTCGTCCCGCACCTCTTCATAGAACGGCGTTCCCTTGATGGGGTAGGCCACCGTAATCGTGAACTGATCCGGGTTCGAGCGCTTCAGGTGCTCGATGGTGGCCTCGATGTCGGCTTCCGTCTCCCCGGGGTATCCGAGCATGATGAAGGTGCCGGTTTCGATGCCATGGCTCTTGCTGAGCTGAATCATGTCGCGCACCCGTTCGACTTTGACTCGGCGGTCCATCGCATCGAGGACCTTCTGCGATCCGCTCTCTGCGCCGATCCACACGCGAAAACAGCCCGATCGGCGAAGAAGCGCCACGGAGCGTTCGTCGAGCCGATCGGCGCGCGTGATGCATTCGTATGGGACGCGCAGGCCGCGCCGTTCGATCTCGACGGTCATCTCTTCGAGCCATCGGTGGTTTATCGTGAAGACGTCGTCCACGAACCACAGCGTGTCGGGGTGGTACCGGGCGACGATGCCCTCCATTTCGTCGACCACCTTGACCGGCGAGCGCCTGCGGTAACTCTCGCCGTATACGGCGCGGCTGCACCAGCGGCAGCTGTAGGGGCAGCCGCGCATCGTGCTGATGGAAACTGCGTTCGATCCGTGCCGCGAGCGCCAAGCCTCCAGGTACGGGCGCAGATCGATCGCCTCGCGTTTGGGCACCGGCAATTCGTCCAGGCTGCGCATCAGCGCGCGCGGAGCGGTCCGGACGAGGCGCCCGCCGCGATCGCGAAAGACGATCCCCGCCACGCCGTCGAGTTCAGCGCCGGCGCCCGCTTGCCGCGTGCCTTCCGCCCACGCGCTCACGAGCGCATGCATCGTCTCTTCGCCTTCGCCGATGACGATGACATCGGCGCCGTGCTCGAGGAACTTCTCGGCGTGGTGTGTCACCTCGGGTCCACCGAGCACAAGTCGAGTGCCGGAGAGTGTCGGATGGCTGCGAACGCGCTGCATGAGTCGCAGCACGTTGCGCTTGGTCATGAGATTCGTGTAAACGCCCACGACGTCGGGCCGGGTTTCGAGGAGACGGTCTTCGAGCGCAGGCCAAGTCGAAAACGTGGTGTCGAAGACGTCCACGTCCACGCCGCGCTCCTCGAGGTAGGCCGCCAGATACAGGATCCCGAGCGGCGCGTACGGGCGCATGATCTCCTGTTCCTTGCGGTCCTCGCCAAGGAAGTACGCGTGCGTGAGGAGAACTTTCATGGGTTCGGGGCCGTGTCGCCGGTGGCCCGGAGGAGTAGTACTACGCGCCGTCCGTCCAAGCGAAGCGCGAGACTCGAGCCCTGACAGCGCTCCGTGGTAGGGTGCGCCTGCAGCTATGTCCGAGCCTGTGGCGATCGTCCACGACTGGCTTACGTCCATGCGGGGCGGCGAGCGCGTCGCCGAAGTCCTCTGCCAGGTATTTCCCCAGGCGGATCTCTTCACGCTCACGCGGGATCCGGCGCGTTTGTCGCCCGTGCTCGCGCATCGCCGAACCACTACGTCGGCGATCGATCGTGCGGCACGCGCGCCCTTCATGAACGGCCGCTTTCGTGGGTTGCTCCCTCTTTTTCCGCTCGCGGTGGAGTCTTTCAAGCTCGATCGCTATTCCCTGGTCATCTCGAGCAGCCACTGCGTCGCCATCGGTGCGATCGCACCGCCCAATGCGTTTCACGTGGCCTACGTCCATTCGCCGCTCCGATATGTCCGCGAGGCACAGAAGGCTTACGAGGCCAGGGTGCCGGGTGGTCCGCTCGGTCGGGCCGTCTTTCGCGGAACCGCGCATTACCTTCGCCGATGGGAAACCGCGGCGGCAGCTCGCCCCCACCTCCTCATCGCCAACAGCACGTATACCCGCGAGCGTATCCGGAACTACTTTCAGCGCGATGCGCTCGTGATCCCGCCGCCCATCGACACGAGTCGCTTCGAGCGCGCGACGGACAACGCTCGAACGGATCCCTCCGCGCCGTTCCTCTTGGTATGCGCATTGGTTCCCAACAAGCGTGTCGAGCTGGCGCTGAGCGCTTTTCGCGGGCGACCGGAGCGGTTGCTGGTCGTCGGGGAGGGGCCCGAGCGGGCACGTCTCGAGCGACTCGCTGGCCCCAACGTGACCCTTCTATCTCGCGTCGCCGACGCTCAGTTGACCGAGCTGTACGCAAAATGCAGGGCTCTTTTGCATACGGGTGTCGACGACTTCGGGATGGTGATGGTCGAGGCGCTTGCGGCGGGCAAGCCGGTGCTCGCCTGCGCCGAGGGGGGCGCCCTCGACATCGTCGACGATGGGCGCAATGGGCTGCTCATCGACGCGCCCACCGTCGAAGCGGTTCGCGCCGCGCTCGATCGCTACGCCCGCATGCACGAGGCGTTCGAACCGGCCGCGCTCCAGCGGTTCGCGAGGCGTTTCGACCGGGCGCACTTCGAGCGGCAGTTCGTGGAAGCTGTCGAAGAGGCTCGGCGTCCGCGTCGGGGCGCAAAAGCGAACGGAGTGCACAACGGCGGACACTCGGGTCATGCGGATGCCGATGGACAGACGCAGGCCAATGGATCCGCCGGCGCCAACGGAGTCTCGACGCGCGACGGTCACGCGAACGGCCGCCATCATCCCGTGGATCCGCTCTTTACTGCGGGACCGGTGGCCAATCATTCGCGCGTGGGCGTAGCCGCGAAGCGCTTCGCCGACATTGCGCTCGCGGCGTCCGGCCTCGTGCTCACGGCGCCGTTTCTGGCTTCCCTTGCGGCGCTGATTCCGCTCGACTCGCCTGGTCCAGCTCTATTCTACCAGCGTCGCCCTGGACTTCATCAGCGGCCCTTTACGCTCGTCAAGCTTCGAACCATGGACGCGCAGGGACGCGTGACTCGGTTGGGTCGGATCTTGAGGCCGCTCGGGCTCGATGAGCTCCCGCAGTTGTGGAACGTGCTCAAAGGTGACATGAGCCTCATCGGGCCCCGCCCAGAAGTTCTCGAGCGGGCCAAACGCTACGAGTACGAGCTTCCCGGCTATCGAACGCGTCACCTCATGCGCCCCGGGATCACGGGCTGGGCACAGGTGAACGGACTCCGCGGCAACGTCTCGATCGCCAAGCGGCTGGAGTTCGACATGCAATACCTGCGCGAGTGGAATCTCGGTCTCGACGGCCGCATCCTTCTCCGCACCGTGTCGACGGTGCTCGGCGACACGATTCGCGATCTCCGGAGCTGAAGTCTCCGATGGCCATCGGCCGCGAGCTTCGCGACGCCCTCCGCAACGTGTCGCTGAAAGGCGTTTCGCTCGGCCTCGAGCGCGCCTGCCGACTGGTCGTGACGTTCGCGTCTGCGCGTGTCTTGGGGGAAGCGGCATTCGGTCGATTTGCCTACGTCTCGACCGCGACCGCGCTGCTGGCCGTGGGCTCGGATCTCGGGCTGGGTGTTTGGACGACCCGGGCGCTCGCACGCAGCCGTGAGGATGGCGATCGCGTCGTACGGGTCGGACTCGCGCTCCGCGGTCTCGCGTCGTTTCCGTACGGGCTCGGCGTGGCGGTCGCGGCCTGGCTGCTTTTCCGCGGAGAGGAGCGAGTTGCCGCTAGTCTTCTCGGCGTCGCGGCGCTGGCCAACGCCTTCGTGGACCACTTCGGCGCCATCCTGCGTGGCTACGAGCTCTTCGTAGACGAAGCGCGGCTCAACGCGTCTCGGGCGGTTCTCATCGGGGCCGCCGGATTCGTCGCTCTGACGCTCGGTCGGTCCATCACGGCCTTGAGCACCGGTTTCGCGGTCGCCGGCCTCGGCAGCTTCGTCTACGGGCTGACGATTCTGCTGCGCCTGCACCCACTGCGCGGTGTCCCATTTCGGGCGGCGGCGCAGAGCGAACGGGCACTGGCGAGGGCCGCTCTCGAGCAATCGCTGCCCATTTGGTTCGCCGGGCTCGTTTCGCTTCTCTACTTCAAAGTGGACACCTTCTTCGTACGATCGTTCTCCGGCGACGCCGAACTCGGGGCCTACGCTGCGGCATTCAAGTTCTTCGAAGGGTCCATGATCGTTCCCGCCGTTCTCTTGGCGGTCGCGTTCCCGCGCCTCGCGCGCGCACATAACGGCGATCGTCACGCCCAGCGGCGGCTCGAACTGAGACTCGGGCTCGTGCTGATGATGCTCGGACTTTGCGCAGGCGCGCTGTGCTTCTTCGGCGCCGCGCCGCTCGTGCGCCTGGGCTGCGGACCCGGGTTCGAGCGCGCGGAGTACTCGTTGCGACTGCTTGCCCTCGGCGTCCCGCTTCTTTACCTCAACTTCGGGCTGACCCACTTTCTGGTCGCGCGCGACTTGGGGCGGGCGACGCTATGGTTCGCGCTCATGATGCTTGCGCTCAACGTGGCACTCGACCTCGCGCTCATCCCGAGAAGAGCGGGACCTGGCGCCGCGTTGGCGACTGTGTTGTCCGAGGTCGCCCTCACGAGCGGTTGCATCCTCCGTCTCACGATGGGGGTGGCTCGGGCTCACATGCTGCCGTCAGCCCCAGAAGAACCCAAAAGAGACCGAAGAGCGGCGTGAACTCGAAGAAATAATCGAGGGCGCCGTGGACGAAGAACGCCCCCACCGCGACGCCGCTGCCGAGACCCGCCAACCGGCCTGCGGCGTGATGACGGCGTATGGTTCCAATCCAGCTCCACACAAGGAAGGCGAGCGAAAGAATGCCCCCGATCCCCAAGTCCGCCAGGGTCTCGAGATAGAGACTGTTGGCGTGGATGCGGGTGTCCGTGTAGGGCATGCCCGCGGGCGCTGGTGGGATCACCGCTTCGTAGCGCCTCCGGAAGTTGTCCGGACCGATGCCGAGGACGGGCCGCTGTCGCCAGAGCACGATCGCGGCTCGCCACAGCGCGATCCGCGACGGGGCCGGCGTGTCGAACACCGGCGCCGATTGGTCGCCGGTCCACACCTCTGCCCCGTCCACCGGTGGCGCCACGTCGAATGCCTCTTCGGCCATCGGGTTTCCTCGCTCGCTGAACCAGGTGACGTGTTCCTGAACGACGTCCCATTCCAGTCGATAGCTTCCCTCTGTCGTCGGGCCGCTCGCATCGGCCAGAAGCTGGACCTTCGCCCCAGGTGGGACGTCGGCGGGCAACTCGGTGCGCTGGCCTTCGAAGTCGGCGTTGGTGATCGGCCGGCCGATCGGCTGCCAGTGGTACGAGAGATACGTGGGTCTGGGCCCGGCCCGATGCCAGGTGATGGTACCGGTGTTCCGAAGCGTGACGGGCACCTGGAAATGCTCCTCCACGTGGATCGCGCGAGGAGTCGTATCGGCCACGTATTCGACGCCGAACCAGTGTGCGTCTCGCCACCAGTGCAGCCTCAGCCCGAGTAGCGAGCCGGAGTTCGTTGCGGCCAGCGTGACCATGGACAAGCCGGCGATCACCG
Organism: Polyangiaceae bacterium; assembly: GCA_049578005.1. Taxonomy (GTDB): domain Bacteria; phylum Myxococcota_A; class Polyangia; order Polyangiales; family Polyangiaceae; genus Palsa-1150. The sequence continues at coordinate 3,926 of JBAULD010000865.1, read as the reverse complement.
AGAGGACGCCGACCGCCGCACGACGCACGCTCGCCCCCAATCGCCAGACGAGTCCAGCGAGGACGGCGCAGACCACCGCTGCCCCTGCGAGTCCGGAACGCGTCGCACTCGCAAGGAGTGCCTCGACCAAGACTGTCCCTCCGAGCACGGCAAGGAGCACACTCCTCCGGCCGCCGAGGTTGCCCCGCGACCAGTCTCCCAGAAATGGCGCCACGACGAGCAGCGGGACGGCAGCCTCCCAGTACATCGCTCCCATGGTCGGGTATGCGAAGACGCCGCTCGCCCGGGGAAGACCGAACGTGTCGAACTGACCTTCGCGAAAGAGCTTCCACGCCGGCTCGGTCGCGGGTACCCACGCGTCGAGCCATGCGGTCACCGCCGACACCAAGGCCCCCGCGAGCAACGCAACCAGCACTCGGCGGCCGATGACGGCCGGTCGTGCGAGCGTTCGGCACGCGAAAAAGGCGAGGATACCGCTCGAGCTTCGAAGCACGAACTTCAACGCCGCCGTTCGATCCGTGGGAGCGCAAGCCGTCGAGGCGAAGAGGACGGCACCCCATACGACCGCCGCTCTTCCAAGCGAGTCTCGCCGCATCGCGGCGAGCGCCCCTTGCACTACAGTGCGTCCTCCACGGAAGATGCCGCCCGCGACGGCAAGGCCCCAGGCCGCCAGCATCGCGTAGAGAGACAACTCGACGGTCGTGATTTGAAGCGGGCCGACTCGAAATAGCGGCATCTCGAACGGGAGCGTCCAGGCGAGGAGAATCAGGAGCGCGCGGGCAACCCGTAGGTCGGACGGCTCGGCATTCGTGTCCCGAGGCGCAATCGGCGACGGCAAAGCTCCCGCGCGCATGCGTCGATGATGCATCAGCCATCGCGTCATGCGCCACACCGCGTCGGAGCGTTGAAACTCATGCAATGTTATTTCGTCGAAGGCATCTTGTCGCAGACCGTGGGACCGTGGATCATCCCCGCGGGTCGCATCGAATGAGACTGGGCATCGAAGTTACGACATGCACCCCGTTGCGTACGGGTGTTGGCTACTACACGGAACATCTCGTGGATGCTCTTTTCGACACCCGCGGCCCCGGCGACGATCTCGTGCTCTTGTCGAATCGGGCGCCGGCGCCCGAGCTCGCGGCGCGCTGGGCCCAGCACCTCCACGTGCGCGGTCCAAGCATACGCGCGGTGTGGATGCAGTCCGAAGTGCCCCGCCTCTTGACCGAAGCCGGTGCGGACGTTGCCGTTTTTCCGAACTACACGATGCCGCTCGCGTCGCCATGTCCGACCGTGGTCGTCGTGCACGACCTCGCCATCTTGCGGCTGCCCCAACACTTCACGCTTCGCAAGCGCATTTTGCTCCAGCCTATGCTGCGCCAGTCGGTCGCCGCGGCGTCGGTGATCGCGACCGTCTCCGAGGCGGCCCGCAAAGACATCATTTCGCTCCTTGGCGTCCACCCGGACCGCATTGCCCTGCTTCCGTGCGCCGCTCACCCCTCGTGCCGTCCGGCCACATCGGATGTCGTGAACGAAGCGCGTCGGCGGCACGGGCTGCAAAGGCCGTACGTCCTGACGGTCGGCACCCTCGAACCGCGCAAGAACCTGCTCACGCTTCTCCGGGCGTTCGACCGGCTCGGGCCGAGCGCCGATCCGTACGATCTCGTCGTCGTGGGGGGGCGCGGATGGCAGGACCGACAGCTCGTTCGGGCGCTCGAAGAGCGAGCGGGCCAACACCGCGTCCACTGGCTCGGCTACGTGCCCGAGTCCGATCTCGTCGCGCTCTACACCGGCGCGGAGCTCTTCGTGCTCGCCTCCGCCCTCGAGGGGTTCGGGCTGCCGGTGCTCGAGGCCATGGCGTGCGGGACCCCCGTCGTCGCTTCGGATATTTCGGCTCTCCGCGAGGTTGGCGGAGACGTCCCGCGGTTCGTACCGCCCAACGACGATGCATTCCTCGCTCGCGCTATCGAAGAGGCACTTCGCGATCGCGACGGCGTGCCGGCCCGACGGGCGGCCGGTCTCGCTCGTGCCGAGCAGTTTTCGTGGACGCGTACGGCCGAAGCTCTGTGGTCCCGTGCTCGCCGCGCGGGCCCGACGCGCGTTCGTGCGCGCGCGAGCGGCGCGGAAGTCCGGACGGAGTCGGCCCCGTCCCTTCCGCCTCCGTTGTTCCCGCCGCCGCTCGGATTCGGCGCCCGGGAGTGGGCGCTGCTGGCCACCGTGGTCTACGCCGACCTTTTCGACTCGCCGCTTCCGTTGAAGCAAGCGCTCACGGCATCCGTGGGCGTCGCGTTCGACGAAGCCGAGATCCACCGGCTGGTCAAAGGCCCCCAACTCTCGAAGCTCATCACGCTACATCCCGGCGGATACCTGACCCTCACCGAGCGTTCGCACCTGGTAGACGCAATGCCGGAGCGCGAAGCGCTCACGCGCGCGCTCCTCGAGCGCAACCGCAAGTCCTTGTCCCTTCTGGCCTCGATGCCGTTCGTCCGCTCCCTGATGATTTCCGGGGGGATCGCGCATCGAAACCCCGGTCGGAAGCCGGACGTCGACCTCTTCATCGTGGCGGCCGCGCGACGCGCCTACACGGCGTACACCATGATGTTTCTGGCGACGAAGATCACGGGGCGGCGCCACCTCGTCTGTCCCAACTACTTACTGGACGAAAACGAGCTCGCGATCGCGTATCACCGTGACCTTTTCACGGCGCATCAGCTGGTGTCGTCGCTACCGTTTTCCGGCCAGGGCACCTACGAAGCGCTGTGCCGCGCCAACGAGGGTTGGGTTCGCCGGTTCTTCCCGACGTTCGCCGCGCGACCAGCCATGGGGTCGCAGCCGCCGGTCGCGTGGCAGTGGCCTGCCGAGCTCACGCTTTGGCTGGTGGCGCCCGCGCTGGAGACGTCGCTTCGCTGGGCGTGGCGTTTCCGCCTACGGCGTCGAGCAGCCGCTTCCATCCACTCCGACGTCGTGCTCGCCGACGGTATCCTCAAGTTGCACCTGTCCGATTATCGCCGCGTCGTGATGGATCGCTTCGGCGAAAGACTGCGTTCGCTCCGCACGCGGCTCGATGCGGGCGCACCCTCGATGGGCGCCAGTCTGGAGCCTGTCGGTACGTGATCGCCTGGTCCAGGCGGTTGGCGCTGCTGGCCTGCTGCGGCGCGGTGTTGGTGGTGCTGCTGATCTTCAAAGCCTCGCTGCAGGCGCCATTTCTGGTGCCGAAGTTCGCGGCGCTCGAGGTCACTGCGTCGCTCGGCTTCCTAGCCTTCGCGCTGCGGCGCGCGACGAGCGGCCGTCCGACCTGGACGGTCGCAATGACTGCTGGGGTTGCCATGGTCCTCGCCACCACCGTCCTTGCTGGCGTCATAGCGGCGACCCGACCTCTAGGGGCACCCTATGGGGTGAGTGCTCTGGCTCGCTGGGGTTGTCTGTTCGGCCTGGCGTGCGCCGCCAGCGTTCTCGACGACGTCCCGGATGAGCGCCAGCGCGTGCTCGAGACGATCACGATCACCGCGGCGGCCGTCGCCGCGATCGGCCTCTTGCAACACATCGATCGACTGCCGCTCTTCATTCCGGTCCTCAGCAGGCCGGGCTCGACTTTCGGAAATCGAAACCAGGCCGCGGAGATGATGGCGATGGCGCTACCGTTCGGCTTGTCCGCCGCGATCGGCGCGCGGCCGGGCACGGTACGCGGGGCGATGTTGGGGTCGGTTTCGCTGGAGCTCGTGTTCTTGGCAGTCACGCGCACGCGTGGCGCATGGCTCGGCGGAGCGTGCGGGTTGCTCACGGCAGTGATCCTGCTCAGGCCGCGATGGTCGCGCCTGTCGATCGTGGCGGCCCTCGTGGCCGTTTCCGTCGCGGTGCTGGCTGCGGCCCTGCCCGGACGAGTCAATCCGTACGACGTCGGCGACCGCAAGCGGTACTCGGGAGTGCTC
>JBAULD010000864.1:0-2537 GCA_049578005.1 Polyangiaceae bacterium | reverse complement strand
CGTTGACGAACCAAGAGCGGTGTGTGGGCTGCGCGGGCAGGTCGCACCAAGGCGACGCAGACTGCCGGGTGCTTTCGATGAGAGTCCACGATTTCTCGTCGTTCACGTTGGAGTCATCGCACGTCGTTCCGCCGGCAGCCGGAAGGCGCGTGTCCCAGCGAAAGTCGGTGGGAACCCCGCTCGTCGGCGACTGCCCCCAATGCGCGCGGAGGAGCCCGAGGTGCGTGGGCCGCGCGAACGCGAATGTCAGCTCCCACCGGTCCTCGCCAGCCCGTGCCGCCCACGCGGTTTCGTGGCGTCCGTCGACTGCATTCGGGGCACTTTCGCTCGCCAGGTCCGTCGAGCGGACGGACACGAGATCGGACCCATGCAACACGTCGCGCACGTCCGTGCGCACACGCGTGACGACGAGCGGTCGGGCCGATGCCCCGCGTGCGTGCAGAGGCAGAGCAATACCGGCGGACACAACGGCAAACGCTGTCCATGGCAATCGTGCGGTAAAAAAACGACCACGGAAGGGAGCGCTGAGGGTACGTCGCAACACAGCCGCGCAGTCGAACCGGGCCACCCCCCCATTCATTCCCGCGGAGATGCAGGGCCGATAGCCGGGCGCCCCAAAGGCGGGCTAGACTGGGCGCATTGGGCTGCGTCGCGTCTTTCGGCGTGCCGCGCTTGCCTTCTTCACAATCGGTGCGTCCACGATCGTCGATGCCAGGCTCCGGCCTCGCGACGCCGTACGAGCTCTCCCAGTCCGTCTGGATCGCCATCAGAAGCTGGTCTCCTGATCCACCGAGGACTCGCCGTACGCACATGTCGCTCGCCTCGCCTGGGAAGCCCTCGAAACGAAGTTCCCGATTCAAGATAATGGGCTCGAGACGTGGCTGACGTTTTCGCGGTTCGATCCGCAAACGCTCGAAGGGATCGCCTGGCCGCACAACCCGGCGAGCTTTTATGCGATGCTGACCGACTCTGCCGTGTTTTGGTACGCCTTCAGTGGCGACGCGGCGGCAGTGCAGGTAGCCCGTGAGGCGCTCGTCTACCAACTCGGCCACGCACTACGCACGTTGGCGAAACACGTTCGGGCGGGCAACGGCAATGCAGAAGCCCGAGACCTTGGCGCGCGCTCGCTCAACTGGGCGACCTATGCCTGTCGAGACGACGGAATCGTCACCGTAGCCTAGGACCACATTGCGACTGACATTTCGGCCAATGAACGTCCTTGTAGCGCGAAGTGCAGTTCCTAAACGTGCGACCCTCGATGGCGATGGCTACATCGGTGCGTACTCTTCTTTCCGGCGGGTTTCTGGTCCGCATACGCCACAGCGGCGGAGGCGAGGTGGTCCTTCGCGGCGAGCGGCGAGGCTGACCCACCACGACCGCTGCAGCGGTCGAATCCATGCAAAAGGGGGGGCTGGGGTATTCGCCAATAGACGAGTTTCCCTTCGGACCATCAGCGGCGTGGTCGGCCTTTGCGGACAAGGGGCCTGGGTGGAGCGGCTTGCGGTGCGGCCGCTGTCCCCCTTTCGAAGGCATATAAGCGAAGCGCATCCGCTTGGGGGTCCTAGCCGTCCCGCCTTCGTGGATCCTTGGCGATTGCCGTTTACTTCGGGCTCTCCAGTCGTTAGCGTGGGAGTCGGGTGCCGATCTTCGCGGCAGGATCCGGGGTGGTCGGGCCGCCATCCCTCGCGCGACGCTAGAGTGTGTCACGCGGGGAGGCTGCCCGTGAACCTTCAGAGCGTGAACCCTGCCGTATGGGATTGGCAAGTCTTCGGCACCGTCTTCGGTGTGATCTTTCTGGGGCAGCTCCCCGGCAAGAGCGCGCTAACGGCCCTTGTCCTTTCCTCTCGCTACCGCGCGTTGACGGTGCTCTTGGGGGCGGCACTTGCGCTGGCCGTCCATAGCCTCATCGCCGTCGCGGCGGGCGGACTGCTATCGCTGCTCCCGACGCGCCCTATCCGCATCGCTGCGGGCCTGCTCTTCATAGTGTCCGCGATCTTCATGTGGAGGGGCCAGACGCAGGAAAGCGAGCCATCCGAAGCCTCGGGGGCGATGAGCCCCACGCGGGCATTCGGGATGAGCTTCACGGCAATCTTTGTCGCAGAGTGGGGAGATCTCACGCAGCTCGCCACGGCGGCTCTCGCAGCCAGGTACGGCGAGCCCGTCGTCGTTCTTGCCGCGGCCGTACTTGGCCTGTGGGCCGCCACGGGCATCGCCATCCTGATCGGAGGTATGCTCGGACGCCTGTTGCGACCGGCACTCGTGCAAAGGATCGCCGCCGCCGTCTTTGCTGCCCTCGGGGTCGCGCTTGTGACGGGCATCGTCTAAGGCCATCCCGCGAGCGGTACGGAGGGAAGTTGTCGCGATGGCCCCGTCAAGTCACGGCTATTGCAGCGACCGCGCTTTGTTGCGTGCGTCGTCGCGCCGCGAAAGGGCCGCGCGCAGAGCGCTGATTCGTGAGGTATAGGGAGGAAACTGGCTTCCGAGCAAGGGCTTGCAACTCGTGCAGTCCCAGCACGCTGCAGGGAGTGGCTTTGGCC
>JBAULD010000863.1:0-5767 GCA_049578005.1 Polyangiaceae bacterium | reverse complement strand
ACGGCCCGACGACGCTGATGGACGAAGCATCCCTACTCGAAGGGCCCTCCTGCGGCGACGACAAGTCGACCTCGCCGAACGTCATCCCTCCACCGCCTCGATCGGCGTCTTTCGGAGCTGTCGGGGCGCGCGACGATATGCGGCGCGCGCGGGGCTTCTCGTCGAACTCGAGATTTCCGAAGTCGGCCGAGGTTGTGGGGGACACGACGGCAGCATGCGCCGACGTGCCGGTGATGGGGTTGATGCTGGGCGAGTGCTCGCGCGGAAGCTCGATCTCCCCGAAGCTCACCGCCCCGCTGGGCGGGGGCGTCGCCGCAGCACGCACCGGCAGGTGATGATCGGGCGGGAGCGCCGCGGGCAGCACGTCGGCCGCCGTCGGTAAATCGATCTCGCCGAATCCGCTACCCGCATGGGAGGGCACGGGCTTGGGAGGAGAAGCAGCCAGCACGGGCAGCGCGCCGGCGATCCCCGGGAGCGACGCGGCCACCTCCGGCAGGTCGGCGGCGACCGCGGGCAAGTCCACCAGACTCCCGCGTTTCGGCGCGGGCAAATCCGCGGCGGGCTTTGGGAGCGGGACTTGCGTCGGCGACGCGCGAAGCGGCGGAGGCTTGGGAGGGCTTCGCCTGGCCTCGGGGAGATCGGCGGGGATGGCGGGGAGGTCGAGATTCACATCGCCGAAGGGGCCCGGACGGGGAAATGCGGAGGCGGGGGTCTTCGTAGCCAGCCCGGGATTCGTCGCGCGCGGGGCCGGCCGAGGCGCGGGATTCTTCGCGACGGGTAGGTTCGGGCCCGGTGTCTTGGCCGCGGGGAGGTCCGCCGAGACGACCGGAAGGTCAGGCTCGTCGAGGAAGCCCAGGGCGGCGGGAAAGTCGGACGGGAGCCGCGAACGCGACGGCGAGCGCTCGAGCGCCGGCTCAGAGGCAAGAGCCTCCGGCGGCGCGCCCTTGGAGGGAGGCGGGACGGGCTCCTTAGCCGGCGCCGGCGCGGGGGCCTGGTTCTTTGGATTGAGGACCAGAAAGGAGTGCCCGCACTTCGGGCACCTCATTTTGAGTCCCGCCGGCGGAACGCGCCGCTCGTCGATCTGGTAGGGCGCCTGGCATGACTCGCACTCGACTTTGAGCATTCCCGGAGACACCGAGCGTACCATGACGAGCCCGAACTCGAATCGAGAGGATGGTCTCCAGACGACGGCCCTACGGATACCGTGCTAACCGTCCCAATCCAACGTGGATCGTCTCGTCGTCATCGGCGCCCGGCAGCACAACCTGAAGAACGTCAGCGTCGCTGTGCCGCGCGGCAAAGTCGTCATCTTCACGGGACCGAGCGGGTCCGGCAAGTCCTCGCTCGCGTTCGACACGATCTACGCGGAAGGACAGCGGCGCTACGTGGAGTCGCTCAGCGCCTACGCGCGGCAATTCCTCGAGCAGCTCGCGAAGCCCGACGTCGAGCGCATCGACGGACTGAGCCCGGCCATCGCAATCGAGCAGCGACCGCTGTCGAAATCGCCCCGATCGACGGTCGGTACGGTGACCGAGATCGCCGACTACCTTCGGCTCTTGTACGCGCGCGTGGGCGTCCCGCATTGCCCCAGTTGCGGAAAGCGCATCGAGGCGCAGACGGTGCAGCAAATCGTCGACCGCATTCTATCGTTCGACGACGGAACGAAGCTCTCGGTCATGGCCCCCATCGCGCGGGCCCGCAAAGGTGAGCTCAAGCTCGAGCTCGAGCGCCTCCGCCGCGAAGGCTTCGTCCGCGTGCGAATCGACGGCTCGATCGTCGACCTCGGGGACGAGCTCGAGCTCGATCGCTCTCACACCCATGACCTCGACGTCGTCATCGACCGACTGGTACTCAAAGAAGGACTCAAAGGCCGGCTGACCGACAGCGTCGAGCTCGCGCTCAAACTCGGCGAGGGTCGACTCCTCGTGCAGGCGGGTGACGGCGAGCCGTTCTGGATGAGCGAGCGATTCGCGTGCATCGATTGCGGCATCTCGCTTCCCCCAATCGAGCCGCGGATGTTCTCGTTCAACGGACCTCACGGGGCGTGCCCCGCGTGCGACGGACTCGGCGCGCGCGACGTCGTCGACCCCGACCGCTGCATCGGCGACCCGCGCCACACCCTGCGCGAAGGAGTCGTTCTCGGATGGGGCCGCCGAGGGAGCGTGGCCCTCGCGACCGAGACGGCGCGCGCCGTCGAGACACTCGGCGTGAGTCCGGACGTGGCCTGGTCGAAGCTTCCGGAGGAGCAGCGCAAGGCGATCCTCTTCGGGGGCGCCGTCGAAGCGAGCGGCCGCAAGCGTGGCGCACGAAAAGCAAAAGCCTACGATGGGCTGGTGCCGCGCCTCGAGCAGCGTCTCGCGTCACTCGCCGACACTCGGGTGGAGGAGCCCGACGAGGACGATCCGGACGCGAGCGAAGGGGGCATCGCCGACGAAGAGCTCGGGCGCTTTCTCGTCACGCGCATGTGCGACACATGCAAAGGCAAACGCCTGCGGCCAGAGGCGCTGGCGGTCAAGCTCGGCGAAAAGGACATCGCACAGGTCGGTTCGATGCCGCTCCGGCACGTGCGCAAGTTCGTCGAAACTCTCGGTGACCCGGCGTTCGAAGGCTCCCCGCAGGTGTTCGCCGCCCGCGAGCGCGCGATCGCGGAGCCGCTGCTCAAGGCCGTCGCCGCCCGCCTCGGCTTCCTCATCGACGTGGGCCTCGATTACCTCACGCTCGACCGGAGCGCGCAGACGCTCTCGTCCGGCGAGGGACAACGGATCCGCCTCGCCACCCAGATCGGAGCCGCGCTGGTCGGAGTCCTCTATGTCCTCGACGAGCCGAGCATTGGCTTGCACGCCCGCGACAACGCCCGGCTGATCGAGGCGCAGGCGCGTCTGCGCGATCTCGGCAACACGGTCATCGTCGTCGAACACGACCGCGAGGCGATCCTCGCCGCCGACCACGTGGTCGACATGGGCCCGGGGGCGGGAGTGCACGGCGGGGAGATCGTGGCGCAGGGGACGCCGCGCGAAATCATGGCGAACCCCAAGTCGATCACCGGGCCTTGGCTCAGCGGCGCTCGACAGATGCCCATCCCGAGCAAGCGCAAGGCGCGCGGCAAGCCGTGCGTTCGGGTGGTCGGGGCGCGGGCGAACAATCTTCGCGGCGTCACCGCCGAAGTGCCCCTCGGCCTGCTCACCTGCGTCACCGGCGTAAGCGGCAGCGGAAAGTCGAGCCTCATCGTCGATACTCTCCTTCCGGCGGCGCGCGCCAAGCTCTACAACGCGACGGCGCCCGTCGGCGAGTGTGAGCGTGTCGAAGGACTCGAGAACGTCGACAAGGTCGTGTCGATCGATCAGGCGCCCATCGGCCGAACGCCGCGCTCCAACCCTGCCACGTACACGGGCATCTTCGCGCTCCTCCGCGAACTCTATGCCGGCTTGCCCGACGCGCGCGCACGCGGATACAAGGCTGGGCGCTTTTCCTTCAACGTCAAAGGCGGCCGGTGCGAGGCTTGCCAGGGCGACGGCGTATTGCGTATCGAGATGCACTTTTTGCCCGACGTCTTCGTGACCTGCGATACGTGCGGCGGGCGCCGATACAGCCGAGAGACACTCGAAGTCAAGTACCGGGGCCTGTCGATCGCCGACGCGCTGGACGTGACCGTCGAACAAGCGACGGAGCTCTTCGGCGCAGTGCCTCGGATCGCGGACCGGCTGGAGGCTCTGCGCAAGGTCGGACTCGGATATCTGACACTGGGGCAACCGGCGACGACGCTCTCCGGCGGAGAGGCGCAGCGCGTGAAGCTCGCGCGCGAGCTCGCACGCAGAGCGACCGGGCGCACGCTCTACGTGCTCGACGAGCCGACGACGGGACTCCACTTCGCCGACATCGAGGTGCTCCTCGCGGCGCTGATGGATCTGCGCGATCAGGGCAACACAATCGTGGTCATCGAGCACAACCTCGACGTCGTGGCCTGCGCCGACTGGGTGATCGACCTCGGGCCCGAAGGCGGCGAGGGAGGCGGTGAAATTGTCGCCGTCGGCACGCCCGAGCAGATCGTCGAGACCCCCCGGTCACACACGGGGAGATACCTGGCCGACGTGCTCGCGAGGAGCGCGCCGGCAACGCGGAGGGTAGCCCGCGGATAGGTAGCCCGTGCTTTTCGCCGATGGCTTGGCGACCCCGGCGTCGAACGTGCTCACCTATGGGAAGCTCTAAGGTCGTGCGCTCACGCGACTCGACAACAACCTCGCTTGGTCTCAACGAAAATCGCTGCCGATTCTCGACCCGAGTCGTGGGGTGACCGTCGACCGCCGCCCTTCTCGGGCCGAATCCAGCCAGTGGGGATGACCGTCGATTTGTCCTAGGACACCCTAGTATCTGTCATGGACATCGCGGCTCCAGGGCGCAATTCGGGAAATTGCGCCCTAAGCCTCGCGGCACGGCTCTCGCTGGTAACCGTGCCTGACATGCTGGCTACATCCCTCGGGGCAACCCTCGTCGGCCTTCACGCACATCTCGTACGCGTCGAGGTCGAGGCCACGCGTGGCCCCCCCACGTTCGAGCTCGTCGGGCTCGCCGAAGCCGCCGTTCGCGAGAGCCGTGTGCGCGTGAAGAGCGCGCTCGCTCAAGTCGGCGTCGAGATATCGCAGTGCCAGATCGTAGTCAATCTCGCGCCGGCGGACGTCAAAAAAACTGGCAGTGGATTCGACTTGGCGATTGCCGTCGCCACGTTGGGCGCGCTCGGGTCGGTTCCGCGCGAGGGACTGGGGGGTGTGCTCTTCGCAGGCGAGCTGTCGCTCGAGGGGACTGTGCAGCCATTGCGCGGGGTCTTGCCCCAGCTCTTGGGTGCGAGAGCGAGGCGCGTAAAGCGCGCGGTCGTCGCTCGAGCCAACTCAGCCGAAGCCGCTCTCGTCGACGGAATCGACGTGCGCACGGTTGGGTCGCTGCGCGAGTTGGTCGAAGCTTTGAGGCAAGGTGCAGACCTGCCCGTAGCCGAGCGGGCACCCGAAGCGGCTGCCGAGGACCCGGCCGACGATCTCTCCGACGTTCGAGGGCAAGCCGCGGCTCGCCGAGCGATCGAGATCGCTGCAGCCGGCAACCATAATCTTCTCATGATTGGGCCTCCGGGGGCTGGCAAGACGATGCTCGCCCGCCGCTTGCCCGGTCTATTGCCGCCTCTTTCGCCCGAGGAAGCGTTGGAGGTGACGGCCGTGCAGAGCGTCGCGGGTCTCCTTTTGCCGTCTCGCGGTCTTTCCCGGGTGCGGCCATTTCGCGCTCCGCACCATACCGTGAGCGAAGTGGGGCTCGTAGGTGGAGGGGACGGGCCAAGGCCCGGCGAGGTAAGCCTGGCGCACCACGGGGTCCTGTTTCTCGACGAGCTCGCGGAGTTCCGCCGTCCCGTGCTCGAGGCGCTGAGGCAGCCGGTCGAGGAAGGGCAGGTTACGATCTCCCGTGCGCGTTCCAAGGCGACTTTCCCTGCGCGTTTGCTCCTCGTGTGCGCGATGAACCCGTGCGCTTGCGGTTGGTTGGGCGACGGAAGCGGACGGTGCACATGCACGCGAGAGCGAGTCCGCGCGTACCGAGGCAAAGTCAGCGGTCCGCTGCTGGACCGGATCGACGTGCATGTGGTTCTCCCGCCGGTCGAAGTGCGCGCTCTCCAGGGGGCGGCGCGCGGTGAGGAGAGCGTCACTGTCCGCGCGCGCGTCGAACGGGCGCGCAGTAGGCAGCAGGAGCGAGCGGCACGGGGGCACGCGCTTGCTCAGACGAACGCCGCGCT
>JBAULD010000862.1:0-5705 GCA_049578005.1 Polyangiaceae bacterium | reverse complement strand
AACTACCAGCTCATCAACGCGGGGCGCGCGTCGTTCTCCTGCGTGACGGCAGGCACGCAGTACCCCTGCAACACGGACCTCTACGGCCTTTATACGACGACCTTCGGCAGCCTTACCACGGCGCCGGTCGCCGCGACTCCGACCACCCCGAACACCGCAGCCACGATGGCCGCGACGCAGCGCCTCGCGCAGAGAAAGTCCATCCTCGACACCGTGGCGGCCGACCTGACCGCGCTGGAGGGCCGCCTCGGCACCGCCGAGCGCGCGAAGGTCGACGCGCACCTGACGGGAGTTCGCGACTTGGAAAACCGACTGACGTCGACCCTCACCACGGGGGGGACGAGCGGGCGGCCGGCGAGCTGCAGCAGTGTGAAGCCATCGATGACGGGCGTCCCCAACACGGGGCAGGGCAACGAAGCGAACGCACCGGAGCTGTTCATCCTCTGGATGGAGTTCATTGCGAACGCGATCGGCTGCAACATGACCCAGATCCTGACGTGGCAGGCGGGTCGCGGTGGAGAACACTTCCACTACGACTGGCTGAACCTGCCGGGCATGGCGGCGGACTTCCACAATGGAATTGCCCACACGGACCTGACGAACAGCAACCCGCCCGCGGCGGCCAGCTCGGGAAGCGTCATGGTCGGAGTGGCGCAGTACCAGGCGAACATGGTGCTCAGCCTCGCGAAGCAGCTCGCGAACTTCCCGACCGCCACGGGGACGGCGCTGAATACCTCGCTCATCTGCTACGGCAACGAGCTGGCCACGGGGCCGCACGGGACCACGGACTACCCGATTGTCTTCATCGGCGGCGGCGCCGGCAGGCTCACGAAGACCGGGTACACGGTGGCGACGGGTTCGACGGTGCATCAGACGTTGGGCTGCACCCTCGAGAACATCATGGGCATGACGTCGGTGGGATTCGGGTCGCAGCCCTCGTGCGGTACGATTCCGGGACTCGCGATTGCCTAGAGTCTGAGACAGAGCGCGGGGGCTTCGACGGGCGCGTTCAGGCGCCCGTCGGCGTTTAAGCGCCGTCCCCGCGTCGGGCTCGACCGCAGCTTCGAGGACAATCAGCGGTTGATTTTGGGATACCGAAGTTCGGTCGGGCGGAATTGAGGCTCGCGGTCGGCCGAACGAAGGTCGCTGCCTCGTGAGTTCGCGCCGCCATCCTGAAAGCGAGCGACGGCGGTTGAGTCGTGTAGACCGTTGGGCGCCGAGTCAAGCGCATTCATCGGAGAGTGAGGCTCTTTCGTCGAAGAGTGAGGCTGGTCCGCCGAGGAGTTCGGCTCGTTCGTCGAGTCGTTCGGCTCGTTCGTCAAGTCGTTCGGCTCGTTCGTCGTAGAGTGAGGCTAGTCCGCCGAGGAGTTCGGCTCGTTCGTCGAGTCGTTCGGTTCGTTCGTCGGGGAGCGACGCTCGTTCGTCGGCGTGTGAAGCTCGTTTATCGGGGAGTGGGGCTCGCTTATCGGGGAATGAAGCTCGCTTGTGGACATCGGAAGCTCGGTCGTCCGCGTCCGAGCCTCGGTCGTACGCATCGTACGGTTGATCGTGAGCGTCGGACGACCCGTCGCTCGCGCCCGGAGTCTGGTCGTTGCCAAGAGTGCTTCGGTCTCGTCCCGCTGCGCTTCATTACCCGAGGACGCTCAGAACGACGCAGCCGAGCGTGCGACGGAACTCGACGAGCGAAGCTCGCTTGCTGGCACCGGTCGCTCGGTGATCGCGAAGCGACGCTCGACCCCCGGAAAGTGACGGTCGGTCGTCAGGAAGCGAGCCGGGGAGCCGCGTCTTCGACGCTTATCCCGCCGCGACCGCGGGTTCGTCGTGACCGCCCGAAGCAGGGGTCACCGTTTCGCTCTCCGCCGGCTCGCCGACGGGCCGCTTGTAGCCACACTCCTTGTTGGCGCACGCGATCATCGGCTTGGCGCGCGTCCCGGCGGTCACCAGGAATGTGCCGCCGCAGCTCGGGCAAGCTTCGGGGATCGGCTTCTGCCAGATCTTGAAGTCGCACTTGATTCGCTCGTCCGCGTAGTTCGAGCAGCCGTAGAACGTCTTGCCGCCGCGCTTCTTCGGCCGGATCTCGATGATGTCGCCGCCGCACTTGGGACACTTCACGCCGATGGGCACCGGCTTGGCGTTCTTGCACTCGGGATAGCCCGTGCAGGACAGGAACTCGCCGAAGCGCCCGCTTCGAATCACCATGGGCTTGCCGCACTTGTCGCACGCGATGCCCGTCTCGCGCGGCTGCGTCGGAGTGCCGTCGGCGCCGAGATCGCGCGTGCTCTTGCACTCCGGGTAGTTCGAACAGCCGAGAAACCAGCCGTTGCGCGACCAGCGCTTGAGCATCATCCCGCCGCAGAGCTCGCACTTCTCGCTCGTGGGCTCCGGCTCGGGGTTCCAGCGCTTTCCCTTCTTGCTGATGTCGAGCTGCGCCCGGAATCGCTTGTAGAAGCGCTTCAGGAGGTCGACCCGCTCTTCTTTGCCCGCTTCGACTTCGTCGAGCTCCTCCTCCATTTTCGAGGTGAACGCCGGGTCCATGAAGTCGAGTTCGCTCCGGACCAGACCGTCGACGACGAACTTGCCGAGGAGCGTCGGACGAAAGCGAGTCCCGTCCATCTTCTCGACGTAGTCGCGCGCCTGCACCTTGCTGATGATCTCCGCGTAGGTGCTCGGCCGGCCGATGCCTCGCTCTTCGAGCTCGCGGACGAGCGACGCCTCCGTGTAGCGCGGGGGCGGCTGGGTGAACTTCTGCTCGGTGATGACGCCGGGCGGCACGAAGAGCTGGAGGACCTGCCGCTCCGAGAGATCGGGGAGGGTGGCGTCGCCGTCGTCGGCGAGAAGGTCCTTCGCCTCGCGCTTGCCCGCGCCCTCGTCGTCGTCGCCTTCGCCCGCGAGCGGGGCCGTGCCGCGAGTCGGCTCGCCTTTGCCGTACGCTTCGAGCCAGCCGCTGAACCGGAGGACCCGGCCGCTGGCGCGCAGCCCGTACGACGTCTTGTCGGTGGCGACCGCCTCGATGTCGATGCTCGTCTGATCGTAGAGAGCAGGGGTCATCTGGGAAGCGACGAAGCGCTCCCAAATCAGTTTGTAGAGCTTGAACTGATCGTCCTTGAGGTGGCGGCGCACGCTGTCGGGAGTGAGCTCGAGCGACGTCGGGCGGATCGCTTCGTGCGCGTCTTGGGCGTTCTTCTTCGACTTGAAGACGTTGGCCTGCGCGGGCACCCACTCGCGGCCGTACTTGGTGGCGATGTGCTCGCGCGCTTCGTTCACGGCGTCGGGCGACAGGCGGGTGGAGTCCGTACGCATGTACGTGATGAGACCGACCGGCCCGCCGTCTTTTCCGAGGTCGACGCCCTCGTAGAGGCCCTGCGCGATTTGCATGGCGCGCTTGGCGCCGAACCCGAGACGGTTGACCGCGTCTTGCTGGAGCTTGCTCGTCGTGTACGGAGCCGGCGGATTGCGCTTGCGCTCGCTCTTGGTGACCTTCGCCACCGTGTAGCGCGCACTTTCGAGGTGCTGCCGGATGACGGCGGCCTCGGTGCCGCTCTTGACCGCGAGCTTCTCTCCCTCGCGGGCGACGAGTCGCCCGACGAAGGGGTGTCCGGTCGTCCCGTTCGTCGCCGCGAGCGCGGCGCCGCAGTTCCAGTATTCCTCGGGGACGAACGCCTCGATCTCGCGCTCTCGGTCGACGATGAGCCGCAGCGCCACGCTCTGGACGCGGCCGGCGCTCAGGCCGAACGCGAGCTTGCTCCACACGAGCGCGGACACGTCGTATCCGACGATTCGGTCGAGGACCCGGCGGGCCCGCTGGGCGTCGTACAGATGCTTGTCGAGCTCGCGCGGATGGCTGACGCCGTACTCGACTCCCTTCTTCGTAATCTCGTGAAACTCGACTCGCTTGGTGCTGCGCTTCGACGACTTGAGCTCTTCGGCGATGTGCCAGGCGATCGCTTCCCCCTCGCGGTCGGGGTCGGTTGCCAGAAGGACGTGGTCGGCTCCGTCGGCGGCGTCTTTGAGCTCTTGGAGAACCTTTTCCTTACCGGGTACGACTTCGTAGGTTTCTTGGAATCCTTTCTCGATGTCGACCCCGAGCTTCTTGGGGAGGTCTTTAATGTGCCCCTTCGATGCCACGACGTCATACTTGGCGCCCAGGTACTTCTTGATCGTCTTGGCCTTGGCCGGCGACTCGACGACGACGAGCGTCTTTCCCATCGGTATGGATTCTCTTTAGGATTTCTTAGTAGTTTTCAGGCTTTGTAAGGTTGTCGTTCGACGGAAGGAGCCCGGCGGGTCTTCTACTACTACGGCCTCCAAGGCGAGCGTCAAGAGCGCAGCGGCGGCGACCTGTACGGGGACGTGGGCCTTTTCGGCGATCTCGTCCAGGTGAATCGGCACACTCGAGGTGGCACATAAGACCGCGGATTGAATGGGATCCATGGTGGCCCCGCCCGGCGGCTCAGCCGCGGTCGAAGTCGGCCGGAGCCGCGTATCGAGCTCGAGCGTTTTCATGAACGCTTCGACGTCCGCCAGAGGTCGAACCCCCTGGTCGAGGAGCATGCGCGACCCCTCGAAGCCCGACGACCAGGGCGACGCCGGGACCACCCAGAGAGGCTTCCTCTGCCGCCGAGCGCAGTCCGCAGCCCGCAGCGCGCCCGACCGCGGCCCCGCCTGAGCCACCACCACGGCGTCCGACAGCGCGACGAGAACG
Source organism: Polyangiaceae bacterium (assembly GCA_049578005.1). Classification (GTDB taxonomy): domain Bacteria; phylum Myxococcota_A; class Polyangia; order Polyangiales; family Polyangiaceae; genus Palsa-1150. The sequence goes on along the minus strand of JBAULD010000862.1, from coordinate 1,003 downwards.
CGGTTTCGAAGGATGAACCCACCGGGGCGCGCTGCGCTCGACGGTGCGAACGGCCAGACCATGGCGCCGGGCCCCGAGCCGATCGCATCGAAGAGAGAGGCGTGCGCGGGCGGAAAGCAATGGTCGCACCCCGTGCCGGCGACCGCCCAAGTCCGCCCCCCTTCGTCGAGAGCGCCTCGGTGGGCGGCGGCATCGATTCCGATCGCGCCTCCGGACACGACGACGGCTCCGCTGCGCACGAGCGCTGCCGCGAGGCGCCGCGAGAAGTCGACCGCCTCTCCGCTCGCCTGTCGCGAGCCGACGATCGCCACCGTGCGAGGGGCTTCGAGGTCGCCGCCGCGCACTGTGAGAGAGTCGGGAGGCCGCGCGAGCGACCGGAGCCGCGAAGGGTAGGAGGGGTCGAACGGCGAGACGTGGCGAAGGGGCGTCACGCGCTCTCTTCGGCCGCGCGCCGAGGGCGGTTGCCGGTCGTTACTTGCTCTTGGAATAGAGCTGAACGGCGACTTCGCCGGCCCCCTGGTCGGAGACGATCCCGAGTTTGTACGTCACCGGCGTCGTCGCGACGGGGCACATGGGCTGGGGGGCACCGCCGATGACCGGCGCGTTGTCGTCGGTCGTGTCCTGGCCGGACAGGATCCCCGGGGCCAAGAGGAGATAAAGGTCCAGATCCTTCACCTTCTTGGAGTAGCCGACGATCGTGTAGCACTTGCCCGGCGCGAGCGTGACTTCGGTCTGAAGGCCCTGCTTTTCCTTGAGCTTTCCGGTGGCGAGGGGGCCGTCGGCCTCCATGTCCGGAGCGACCTTCTTGGCGACGTCCCGGAGCCCTTTGGCGATCGGGTCGTCCGCGGCGGCGCCCTTTGCCTTGAGCGCAGCGGACGAAGCGTGGGTCGTGTCGTCGAAGAGCTTCTGGATCGTCGTGGGGTCGGTGGCGATCACGGTGGCCAGGGGTGCGGGCGCGCTCGACGCGGCAGGAGGGGGCTCGGCCGTGCTCGCGCCTGGGGCG
>JBAULD010000861.1:0-10547 GCA_049578005.1 Polyangiaceae bacterium | reverse complement strand
GACGACAAGCGACCCGTTCTGGCCCCTCCGTGGATCCTCAGCGTGAACGCGAACCCTTCCGCCGAATCGCACGGGACCCCGGGCGGTGAACTCACCAACGATGCGTACCACGCGAAGTTCCTGCAATCGCGCTTCGCTCAGCTTGTTCCCGTGCTTCGACGCGACGACCGCTACGCGCGGTCCCTGGGCGACCACGGCGAGCCCCTGGACGCCCCGCCGAGCGACCAGGCCGGCGAGGCCCTCGAGTCCATCGAGGGCGACGATCCGCTCCTCGACGCCCAGTTTCTGGCGCAAGAGAGCCCTCCGCCGGTCGCGGTCCTGAGCGGCTCGAACGACTGGGATTACGCCGGGAAGACCGCGGCCGACGCCGCCCACCCGAAGCGCTGGTACTGGGATCCTCTGCGCGACGCCCGTCTCGGAGGGATGGGTCAGCTCGCGCCCGCGGTCCGTATGCAAGCCGCTCCCTTCCTCGGCTTCTGCGGCGGAGCCCAGATTCTTGCCCTGCTGGCGACCAAGCGCGGCGAGCCCTCCTCACCCGAGGAAGACTTGCGAGTGATCGACCGGGTGCTCCGGCGCACCAGCGGTCGACCGATCCGGGGCTTCGCCCCACCGATCGACGTGGAACGGGCGTGGCCGACCGACCCGCATCCGGCGCGCGCCAAAATCCAGTTTCTCGCGAACGACCCGCTTTTCGAGGACGTGGCGGGGCCGCTCCGGCGGTCGACGACCCAGGCGCTCCCCGAATTGCACGCCGACGCGATCCGCCCCGACGTGTTTCTCCCCGGCGGCGATCTCGATCGCTTCGAAGTGCTCGCCACGAGCGCGTTCTGCGGCGCAGACGTGGTCGCGGCCGGCCCTCGCGACGGCGTCTTTCCCAACCCGAGCGGCCCCGGGTGGTGCGACACGGTCCCGGAGGCCTTCCGGTCGAAGGCTCCGGGATGGCCGATCATCGCGTCGCAGTTTCACGCGGAGCAGAGGGATTTCTCGACGCCCGGCCCCGGTGATCCGCCCGAATCCGTGGCCGACGCGCGGCTTTTTCTCGCCGGCGCGTTCGAACAAATCATCGACGCATACGAGAAGCTGGCTCCTTGAACGAAACACCCCGCCCGTAGGGATTTCCCGTCCTTCCAGACGGACACGCAGTACCCTGGACCCATGGACGCCAAGCAACTACGAGAAGCGTTCACCGAGCAGGGCATCCGGCGCGTCAAAGTCGGTGGCTACGACATCGACGGCATCTTGCGGGGCAAGTACGTCGCGCTCGACAAGTTCTGGGGAGCGCTCGACGAGCCGATGGGCTTCTGCGACGTCATTTTCGGGTGGGACGCGGCGGACGTGCTCTACGACAACTCGCGGCTCACCGGCTGGCACACCGGTTATCCGGATACGCGCGCGCGCGTAGACCCCACGACGTTTCGCGTCCTCCCTTGGGAGCCGGACACGGCCTCGTTCTTGCTCGATTTCGTGCGAGAAGACGGCTCGGCTCACCCCGCCTGCCCTCGCGGTCTGCTCAAGCAGGTCGTCGCGCGGGCGAAGGCGCTCGGCTACGACGTGTCGCTCGCCGCGGAGTTCGAGTTCTTCGTCTTTCGAGAAACGGCGGCCTCCCTACATTCCAAGGGGTTTCGTGGCCTCGAGCCGATCTCGCCCGGGATGTTCGGATACTCGTGGGTGCGCGAAGGGCAGCACGCCGACTTGTGCCACGCGATCCTCGACCAGATGGAGCGCTTCGGCATCCCGATCGAAGGACTGCACACCGAAACGGGACCGGGCGTCTACGAGGCCGCCATCAGGTACGACGATGCGATGCGCGCGGCCGACATGGGAGCGCTCTTCAAGACGGCCATGAAGATCGTCGCGGCCCGCCTCGGCTATTCGGTGACGTTCATGGCCAAGTGGAACCACGACTTGCCAGGGTCGAGCGGCCACCTGCATCAGTCGCTGTGGAAGCAGCAGAAGAACGTCTTTTACGACGCGTCCAGCGAAGACAAACTGAGCCTGCTCGCCAAGCACTATCTCGGAGGTCAGCTCGCCCTCATGCCCGAGCTGACGGCGCTCGTCTCGCCGACTGTGAATAGCTACAAGCGCTACGTCCCGGGGGTCTGGGCGCCGCTCAACGCGAGCTGGGGCATCGAGAATCGAACGTGCGCCATCCGAGCCATCCCGGGAAGCGCCAAGTCCACGCGCCTCGAGCACCGGCAAACGGCAGCCGACATCAACCCATATATCGCGATGGCGGCCGTGGTGGCTTCGGGACTCTGGGGGATCGAGCAAGAAAAATCGCCTCCAGCGCCGGCGCAGGGGGACGCGTCGGCTCGTGAGGACTTCGCGCCGCTTCCGCGCACGTTGCGCGACGCCACCGAGCGGCTCGACAAGAGCGAACACGCACGCGCCCTGCTCGGCGCAGAGTTCATCGATCACTATGTCCGCACGCGGCAATGGGAGTGCAGGCAGTACGAACGGGCGGTCAGCGACTGGGAGCTGGCTCGCTACTTCGAGGCGGTCTGACGTGGTAGGCATCCAGCCATGACGACAACTGTGACGTGGAGCTTTCCGACGACAATCGTCTTCGGCGCCGGCGCGGTGCAGACGCTCGCCGATCAGGTCAAGCGCATCGGGGCGAACCGTGCGCTCCTGGTGTGCGACCCGGGGGTCGTTCGCGTCGGAATCGCCGAGCGCGTACGGGCGCTCCTCGAAGGGGGCGGCGTCACCGTGGCCGTGTTCGACGGGGTCGACCCAAACCCGGTCGAAAAGAACATCGTCGACGGCGTCGCGGCGTACCGAGCCCACAAGGCTGCGTGCGTCGTGTCGGTCGGAGGCGGCTCCCCCCTCGACGCGGGCAAGCTCATCGCCCTCAAAGTGACGCACGACCGGCCGCTGGTCGACTACGACGACGCCGTCGACGGCGGGCAGTTCATCACGTCCTCGGTCCCGCCGATCGTGACCATCCCGACGACGGCAGGTACCGGAAGCGAAGTCGGTCGCTCGGGCGTCGTGACGCTCGCCGCGACGGGGCGCAAGACCGTCATTTTCAGCCCGCACCTTCTCGCGAAGGTCGCGCTGCTCGACCCGGAGCTCACCCGGTCGATGCCTCCGCGCATCACCGCCGCCACCGGATTCGACGCCCTGACGCACTGCCTCGAGGCGTTTTGCTCGATCGGGGACCACCCCATGGCCGACGCGATCGCGCTCGGGGGGCTCGAGCAATGTGCGCAGCACTTGGTACGGGCGGTCGAGCACGGCGACGATCTGTCGGCGCGCGGAGGCATGATGAAAGCCGCGATGATGGGTGCGGTCGCGTTCCAGAAGGGTCTCGGCGCGTGCCATTCGCTGGCGCACCCGCTCTCCAGCGAAAAGGGGCTCCACCACGGCCTCGCCAACGCCCTATGTCTCCCGGCCGTGGTGGATTTCAATGAATCGGTCGTGCCGGCCAAGCTCGACCGAATTCGCGCGATCCTGACGCCCGACGCGAAGACGTGCGGCGAGGGCCTCCGCGCCCTGCGCAAGCGGGTGGGGTTGCCGGACGGCTTGCGTGCAGAAGGAGTGACGGAAGCCGACGTGGCCAAGTTGGCGGACAAGGCGATCGAAGACGCCTGTCACAGGAGCAACCCGCGCCCGGTCACGCGCGATGATTTGGCTGGCCTGTACAGGAAGTCTCTCTAGCTCTTTTCCCACAGCCGGTTTGGGCATAGAGGGAGACAAGACCAATACGCAGCGCCGGTGCCCTGTTCACTCGTCGAACGTCTCGTCGCTCGGAGGGGGCGGAGGCGGGGGTGGTCCGCCGTCGGCGTGCTCGCCGATCCTTGCAGCGCACGCGGCCCACGCCCGGTCGTCGCATTGGGGCGTCGACTTCGCTACGCACGCGACGACGCTGGCCCCTTCCTTTTCGGCGAGACGATCGAGCACCAGGTTGCACCCGCGCGAGCAATCCCTGCGCGTGCAGTGGAGGGCCTCTTTCGCACACGCTTCGTCGCAGGCTTTTTCCGGCCCGCGCTCGATGGAGCCTGGAAAAGGAGGCGTCGAAGGGGCGATGGCCGCAGCGATCGGCTCGCAAGCGACGAGCTCTAAGAAGATACACACGGACGCCACTCGCATCGCTCGGCAGCGTCATAGTGTGAGAGGCGAACGCATACAACGCCCGCGCGCCACTCGGAACGAGCCTCATCCCTGCGCTTTGGGAAGGGTCGCAATGTAGCGAGCGACGGCTCCGCGCACCGCCTGGGGCGCGTCGATGAACTCCAGGCCCATTGCCGTCCGTCCGCGGCCCTCGCGCGTCCAGCGAACGCTTCCCGAGATGGCTATCATCTCGCCCGTCGTCGGGCACGCGAAGCGCAGCTGCAGCGAAGCGCCGAGCCCAAAGGAAACGGGCGAAACGACGAGCATCCCCTCTTCGCTGATTTCCTCGCTGCGCGCGTCGATCGGCCTCTCGGCGGGGGAAACGATCAGCACAGGAGTGACATAGGGTGCCCGCACGAACTGCCTGCGACGCGAGAGCGCAGGGCCCTTGTCCGGGTCCGGGCCCGGCGCGACCGGCTGCCCCTCCCCCTCCCCGGGGCGGATCTTTTTTCGCACGAGCTTGATCGCCCGCTCGGACTCCTGTCTCTTTTGGACCGGCGGCGAGGCCGCTTCGTCCGGTGCCGAGAGCAGCGACGACCACCGCGGCGCGAACCCGCTCGAAGCCACGAGCGCCCGACCGAGCTCCGTCGCGGTCTGGAAGCGGGCGCCAGACTCTTTTTCGAGAGCGTTCTCGATCACGACCGCGAGCGCTGCTGGGACGTCCGCTCGCTTGACTCGCACTCGGGGCGGGTCGGTCGCGTTCGAGACGCGTACGAGCACCTCGGGGTAACTGCCGGCGTAGGGCACCTCGCCCGTCAGACATTCGTAGAGCGTCATGCCGATCGCGTACACGTCCGTTCGCGCGTCGACCCCTTGGCCGAAGAGCTGCTCGGGGGCCATGTACTCCGGCGTGCCGATGACGGCATGGGCCGTCGTGAGCTTCCGATCGTGTGCTGCCAGGTGCCCTTCCGCGAGGGCGGCAACGCCGAGATCGATGATCTTGACCGTTTCCAGCCCGACTTCGTTCCGCGCGACGAAGACGTTGCTCGGCTTGAGGTCGCGATGAATGACGCCGCGCGCGTTGGCGTGGCCGATCGCGTCGCAGAGCTGTCGGCCGAGCTGCACCGTGTCCTCGATCGTGAGGCGGCGGCGCGCGGCCAGGATGCCTTCGAGGGTGCGCCCTTCGAGCATCTCGAGGACGACGTATGGGCCGTGGTCGTCGCACACGCCCGCGTCGAGGACCTCGACGAAGCCGGGATGACGCACGGTCGTCAGCGCGTGCGCCTCGCGCAGCAGGCGTTCCTTCGCCTCGTTCTGAAGAAGCAGGTCGTCGGGCAACAGCTTGACGGCCACTGAGCGCCGCGTGAACTTGTGGTGCGCCTCGAACACCAGGCCCATTCCGCCCCGCGCGATGAGCCGTCTGAGTTCGTAGCGGACGTCGACGATGTCTCCGACGACCGACTCGCTCACTCGACCAAGGTTATCATAGGGCGGCGGCCTACGGCGGCGGCCGTCCGAAATTGGCCTCGCGTGAAGGTCACTGCGAAGATGGCGGCGCCCTGACCCGCCTACTCATTCCCGCTGTCTTCGCCGCGGCCATCTCGACGACGCCGTCGCCGGAGACTCCGTCCTTTTGTCCGTCGGACATGGTCGAAGTGAACGGAGATTGGTGTCCGTGGATGGAGCAGTTCTGCCTTCGACCGGTCGATCCAAAGCACCCGGAGAACGATCGATGTGCCGAGTTCGGGCCGAACGGGCGATGCATGGGCACGCCGCTCCACAAGCACTTCTGCGTCGACCGCTTCGAGTGGCCCAATCATGTCGGGGTCAAACCGGTGGTCGCCGTCGACTGGGTCTCTGCACGAGAAGCGTGCGCCGGCGCCGGAAAGCGGCTGTGCACGGAGAGCGAGTGGACCCTCGCCTGCGAAGGTCAGGAGCGGCTTCCGTACCCCTACGGGTATTCGCGCAATTCCGAGGCGTGCAACATCGACAAGCCCTACATCGTCCCCGACGAAGCCAAGTGGAGCGACCCGCGGACGCGGGCCGGCGAGCTCGCGCGCCTCGATCAACGCGACCCCAGCGGGGCTCGCAATTCGTGCGTCAGTCCCTATGGCGTGTTCGACATGACGGGCAATGTCGACGAGTGGGTCGTCAACGAGGGCGGGCGGGAAACCGAAAGACCGTATGTGAGCGGCCTCAAAGGGGGGTATTGGGGCCCGGTGCGGGATCGGTGCAGGCCGATGACGACCGATCACAACCCGACCTACCAGTACTACCAGATCGGCTTCCGCTGCTGCGCCGAAGCGCCGCGCTGACCTGCCGGGCAGACCACGCGGTGGCGGCGGGCTTTCGCCGTTCGTAGTAGCTTAAGACGGAGCGAAAACGATGAGTCGTCCGTGGCAGGAGGCAAAGAAATACAAGCAGGTGATCGATCACCAGCTGATCGAAATCCGGCAGACGGAACGAGGTCGGGGCATCTTCTCCCTCGTGGATCACAAGAAGGGCGATCTGGTGGCCGCTTTCACCGGTAAACCGATAGCCATCCCCTCTTTCGACAGCGAAGAAGCGGCGGATGCGTTCAGCAAATCCACCGATGGGGAGTACGCCATGAGCTACGCGTGGGACGAGGCGAACGGCGCTCACCTCGCCATCAGTCCAGACGTCAGCAAAATCGGCGGACATATCGCCAACCACTCTTGCAATCCCAACACCAGCGTCCGCGAGAAGCAGCGGGACGCACTCCTCATGCGCGCGAGGCGCCCGATAAACGCCGGCGAGGAGATTACCGTCGATTACCATTGGCAGAGGCGAGTGCCGATTCCTTGCCTGTGCGGCTCCGACCCGTGCACGGGAAACATCGGGCTCACGTTTACTCTGGCAGATGTTCCCACGGACGACGGGACCATCAACACCTACCTCAATTTCGATCGACACCAAATCGTCAGACTCCTTCGAGTCGCCGAAGCGCACCGCAACATCGACGCTTTGCGCGTGCTCTTCGTACGGGGAAAGTTGATGCGCGCCGAAAAGCTCCTCGAATACTTCGACGAGGCCTTCGGAAGCAGACGTCGCGATGCCTGGCTGAGCCAGAATTTTCACACGCTCGCGTAGCTTCGAACTCCGCCGTCATCTCAGCCGCGTGCGGCCGAGGCCCGGGGCTTGCCCCGTAGCGGCGACGGATGCGCCGTATCTTCGCAGTCGCGCTCGGGGCCTCGCTCGTGCTCGTCTCCCCGACAGAAGCGCTCGCTCAGGGCAAGCCCAAGAGCGACACGGAGTTCGACATCGTCCCCATCGCGGGCGGTAGCAGTGATATCGGCATCGGCGGCGGAGCCGTAGGCGCGCTCACCCGTTTTGGCGCGCCGGTGACCGAACAGAACGAGGGAGGCTGGGCGTGGCGCTTCGAGGGAAGCGCATTCGCGACCGTCCGGGTATCGCCCCGGCTCGCCAGCCCGTACCAAGACTACTGGCTGCTGCTCACACTGCCGGACCTCGACGACGGCAAGCTTCGACTGACGGCGCGCGTGGCATTCACGGAAGAGACGAACGTACGCTACTACGGCATCGGCAACTCGACTCCTCTCCCGCCCGATTGGAGCTCGCCGCGTTACGAGTACACGCGCACGCACCCGACCCTGGAGAGCTACGCGCGCGTCTTGCTCGAGCCGCACCTCTTCGTCACGCTCGGCGCCTCGTTCACGGAAAACTGGCTCGACGTCCCGCCCGACGGAAAGCTCGCCATCGACATGCGCACGGGCCCCCCCGAAGTGCGCGCCCTCCTCGGGACCGCACGCACGGCCGGCGTCGCGTTCGCCCAGGCGTCGGTGAGCTGGGACGACCGCGACGACGAAGTCGTTCCGCGTCGCGGCACCTGGGACGAGGTGAATCTGCGCCTCTCGCCCGATGTCGGCGGCGCTCTGCCCTACGGATACGCCGAGATCTTGGCCATCGCGCGAGACTACATCCCGGTCGGTTCGCGGGTGGTCGTGGCGCTGCGCGGCCTCGCCGACGCGCTGATCGGTGACCCGCCGTTCTTCAATCTGGCCCTGTACGACGACACGTACGCGATCGGCGGAACGGCTGGTATCCGAGGCGTCCCCGCGCAGCGCTACTACGGCAAGGCAAAACTCATCGGCAACGTGGAGGTGCGGACCGACATCACGCGCTTTCACGCGATCGGCAAGCCGTGGGGCATCGCGGCGGTCGGCTTTCTCGACGCCGGTCGTCTCTGGGCCGATTGGTCGTCGCAGCCGTTCTTGGACGGCACCGGTCTCGGCCTAAAGTGGGGCACCGGCGTCGGCGTCCGCGTGCAGCAAGGGACCGCGTTCGTAGTCCGGGCCGACGTCGCCTGGTCACCCGATGCTCGGCCTCTCGGGGGCTACTTCGCCGCAGGCGAAATGTTCTGACGGCATGTTCAAACGTTCGACAAGCTTTCGCGAATGTGATGGAAGAGAAAGGCGAGTGTGACGCTTCCGTCGCCGATATCCAAACAGGCTGCGGCCGGCCAACGAACGCTCGTACCGTGTGTGCGGCTGTTCGCAGACAGGGTTCTCGTTACGAGCACGAACCAGCTCGCCCGCGACGAGGCGGAAGTGCTCGTTCCCCTCGTGGAGCTGTCCTTCGAGTACGGCGGCACACGCCTCCGCGCGAACGACGATCGCACGCGCCTGCTTCGCGCCGTGGGCGGGTCCGTCGAGACGGTCGAGCGAGACCGCGCATTCGAGGCGGAGGCGCGTCGGGCGCTCGAACGCCTGGGAGCCGTCGAGCTCTCCATGTGCGACATGATCGCTCCCCCGGAAGGCTGTGATGCGGACTATGTCGTTCGCGCAGACGGAGACGAACACTCCTTTTGCGGGTTCACCGCGCGCGCGCTCGCCCTTTGGAATTCGCTCGGCTGGAACGTGGTCGTGGACGAGCGCTACCCGTTTCGCACCGTCGAGCCCGAACCACCTTGGTACGCGCGCGTCGAGCCGTCGCGCGATCGACCCGATTGGTTCGGCCTCGAGCTTGGCGTGGAGGTCGACGGGGTCCGTGTGGATTTGCTTCCCGTCGTGCTCGAGCTTCTCGACCGCGCCGACGCGGACGGAGAGCTCGAGAGTCTCGCGAACTCCTGTCGGCCGCTCTGGGCGCTCCGCGTGACGGACACCCACCACGTGACGATTCCACTCGATCGGTTGCGCGCGCTCTTGCGAGTGGTCGCGGAGCTCTATCAGGGCGGCCACCACCTGGAACGCACGTTCCCCGAGGCGCGCGCCGCGGCGCTCGCCGAGCTCGACGCCACGTTTCACAAGGGCGGAAGGTCCATCGCGTGGACCGACCCCGCGCGGCTGACCGAGCGCGCATTTTCGCAGGCAGCGCCTTTGGAAGCGCTGGAGACGCCCCGCGGCCTCCAGGCGACCCTCCGCGCGTACCAGGCCGAGGGGGTCTGTTTCCTTCAGCGCCTGCGCGAGGCTCGAAAAGGGGCCATCTTGGCCGACGAAATGGGGCTCGGCAAAACGCTCCAAACGATCGCGCACATTTGCGTCGAGCACGAGGCCGGGAGGTTGGACGCACCTGCGCTGGTCGTCGCGCCGACAACTCTCGTCGGCAACTGGTCGCGAGAAATCGCCAAGTTTGCTCCTCATCTCCGCGTCCTCGTCCTTCACGGCCCGGCTCGGCGCTCGCGCTGGCAGGAGGTCTCCGGCGCGAACGTGGTCATTACGACGTACCCGGTCTTGGTCCGCGACGAAGAACGCTTCGCGGAGCTCCGCTTTCATCTGGCGATCCTCGACGAAGCGCAGGCGATCAAGAACGCGCGCAGCCAGGCCCGCCGCGCCCTCGAACGCGTCGCGGCCGAGCACCGCGTCTGCCTCACGGGAACGCCCGTCGAAAACAACCTGGGCGAGCTGTGGTCGCTCTTCGATTGGCTCGTGCCCGGACTGCTCGGCGACGAGCTTTCGTTCCGGCGGTTCTGGAGAGGGCCGATTGAAAACGACGGCGACCAAACCCGGCTCGCCGCGCTCCGCGCGACGGTCTCGACGTACGTTCTCCGCAGGCTCAAGTGCGATGTGGCGCGCGAGCTCCCGGCCAAGACCGAGCTCTTCACCCCGGTGGAGCTCGGCGCGAAGCAGCGGGAACTCTACGAGTCGATCCGCGTCGCGGCGCACGCGGATGTCCGTCGCGCCATCCGAGTGAAAGGCATCGCCGCTTCGACGATCGCCATCCTCGACGCGCTCACCAAGCTTCGCCAGGTCTGCTGCGATCCGCGGCTGGTCGCGTTGGACGCGGCGCGCCCGGTGAACGAATCGGCGAAGCTCGAAGCCCTTCTCGCGCTCGTGGGTCAGGAGCTCGCCTGCGGGCACCGCATCCTGATCTTTTCCCAGTTCACGAGCATGCTGGCCATCATCGGCGACGCGCTACGCGCTCGCGACGTCGGCTATCTCCTTTTGACGGGTGAGACACGCGAACGCCAGCGCGTGGTCGACGCGTTCGAGAAGGGGCGAGCGGACGTGTTTCTC
>JBAULD010000860.1:0-16768 GCA_049578005.1 Polyangiaceae bacterium | reverse complement strand
GAGGAGTGGAGCTCGGTGTTCGGAGAGTGGGGCTCGGTGTTCGGAGAGTGGGGCTCGGTGTTCGGAGAGTGGGGCTCGGTGTTCGGAGAGTGGGGCTCGGTGTTCGGGGAGTGAAGCTCGGTGTTCGGAGAGTGGAGCTCGGTGTTCGAGGAGTGTGAGCTCGGTGGCGCGGGTCGCTCGGCCGTTCAGACCGCCGCCGCCGCGGTGCTATGGTTGGGCACGGGCATGAGCACCGCCGTAAGGAACCGTGAGCCAGAGCCAAGGCGCATGTCGCTCGCCGAGTGGGCCGCGATGCCCGAGGACGAGCCGGGCGAGATCGTCGACGGTGTCCTCGTGGAGGAAGAGGTGCCTGAATACCTGCACGAGTTAATCGTTGTTTGGCTCGGTCAGCTGCTCCGAAACTGGGGCGCGCCCCGCGGAGCGCTCGTCGCGGGCTCGGGCGCCAAGTTTGCCGTGCGCCCCAATCGCGGCCGGATGCCCGACCTGACGGTCTTTCTCGCCGGCGGCCCGCGTCCGCCAAAGCGCGGGCTCATCGCGGTTCCACCGACGATCGCCATCGAAGTTGTCTCCGCTTCCCCCTGCGACGAGCGGCGCGACCGCGTGGAGAAGCTCGTCGAGTACGCTGCCTTCGGCATCAAGTGGTATTGGATCGTCGATCCGGAGCTCCGGAGCGTCGAAGTGCTCGAGCTGGGTCCGGACGGACGCTACGCACACGCGGCGGCAGTCACGGAAGACGCGATCGACCCCGTGCCCGGATGCGAGGGGCTGCGGTTCGATGTCTGCGCGCTCTGGGCCGAAATGGACGCGCTTGACGAAGCCTGAGACTCGACGCGAGAGCGCTTCCTCGCTCGAGCGCAACGACTGATGGACTCAGGCCAGAGCTAGGGACAGGCCCTAACTAATACACGTACGCCAGAGCCAGTCGGCCTCCGTAGAACTGATCGAGCGCGCCGCCGGCAACGTACGTGTCGGAAAGGCCCGGCTTGAACGCGTAAAAATATCGCTCGTAGTCGGCGATGGCGCGGACCTCCCACCCTCGAGCCACCTCGTACGAGGCGCCCAACTGAGCGTCGACTCCGCCCGCGCTCGTGCCGGTGAAGCGCTTGCCGATGACGCCCGTATCGAAAATGGCGCGCCATCCGAACCCCGCACGGATCGCGAGCTTGCCGACGGGAAGGCGCGCGTCGATGGCGAGGCGGTTGCCGGTGCAATCCGCGGCGGGCAGCTCTGCCTCCAGGGCCGAGGTCGTGGAACCGAAGTCGACCGACTGCGCCGAGTACCCGTCGGTGATGCCGATGATGAACCCGGGGTCGCTCGTCGGGTGGATGCGATAACGCAGACCCACGAAGTACGAGCTCTCCGTCGTGTCGATGTTCGGGCCGCCGGCCACCGCCGACGTCAGAAAGAGCGAACGCGAGTAGCTCCCCGCGACGCCGAGATCTTTCAGAAATCCGCTCGAATCGGCGAATGGGTAAGCCTCTGCGTTCACCGCCAGCATCGCCACGGGAAACGCGGAGAACTCGCGCAGCATCCCCCGGATGCTCTGATTGTACGAAAAGTTGCGCCCCGCGCCTTCGGCGCCGACTTCCACTTCGAAGAGGTTCTTGCCGACCGTCCCGCGCGGGTGATCCGACGTCGAGTCCGGCGACGACGGTCCTGGGGCAGACTCGTTGCCAGAGCTCTTCGCCTCGGGAGCGGGCGTGGACGCTGCGGCTGCTGCCGCGGGTTCTGCGGCCTTCTCCGGGGCCGCCGCCTTGGACGCCGCGGGGGCGGCGTCCGGCTCGGCCGACGCGAGAGCCGAATCGAGGAACGCCTTGAGTTTGCCCGCGTCGTCTTTGGACCGCTTGGCGGCGAGCGAAATTTCGTCGCTCTTCGCCGAGTCGTTGTGTCCCGCGCCGACGTAGAGCAGCTTCACCAATCGCTGCGTCTTTTCCTTAATCACGCGCGCGATGACCGCGCCGTCCAAGCCGGAAGAGGCGAGCGCCGTGCGCACCTTCGTGATCGTCCGATCGCGCGCGTCCCCTTCGAGGCTCTTGCCGAACGGCACCTTCTGACCGTGCTGCGACAAGGCAGCGCTGAACGTGTCGGACTCCGCGACGGTGGTTCCCGCGGGAACGTTGACGAGGAGCGTGTTTCGAATGGCAGCCGCGTCGGCGCCCTCGACATACACCGCGACGGTCACGTCTTTCGCCAAGACCGCGCGCGGAAACGCAATGACGACCAGCGCCAGCAGCCATTGAATCAGCCTGGCGCACACAACCGACCGACCGGACCCAGCGCATCGACTATCTACGATCATGACCATCCCGAGGTTCGCGCCGCCCCGGACATCGAGCCGCCTCGCCGCAGAAATTGCGTCGTCGGGCACTAAGGCGAACGCGTGTGCACTGTATACGGCACGATGTGCGTCAAGCCAGGAAAACACGGCGCTGAGACGCACCCGACACAACGCGCGGTGGCCCGGGACCCCTACTCCGGCCCAATCCCGTACAACAGGACTGCATCTTCATTGCAAATAAGGAATAAGCGCCATGCGTGATTGCACGCGGGACGTCGAGACACTTTCCATCCTGTGAGCCACGCAAGCGACTCTGCCGAAGGTTGTGCTCCTCGGCGTCGCCGCGTAAGCTGCTCGGCCCCTGCACCGCTTTCCCCATCGAGGACGTAATGATGAAGCGTGACCTCCGTTTCTCGCGTCGCAACTTGCTCCAGGCCATTGGCGCGGGCGCGGCCCTCCTGCCGCTTCTCGAGTCCGATAAGGCCGACGCCGCCTGCCTCGTAGGTGGCATCAAGCGGATGTACATCTTCTGCTGGCCCAACGGGATGCTGAGCAGCATCAACAGCTGGGCCACGAAGGGCAACGACCCCACGAGCTGGCAGCTCGCCCCGTTCCAAACGAACGCCGGGAACCTCACGGCGCTCATGCCGGACCTGCTGCTCTTGGAAGGTGTCGACTACACCGCCATCAAGCAAATGCCCGGCTCAGGTGAGCGCACGGGCCACGCCTGCTACCCGGTGATGCTCACGGGCGCATATTACCAGACGCTGTCCACCTCCACGGCCGCTGACATCGCGGGCGGCCCGTCGGTGGACCAGTATGTCGGGAGCGCGCTCAAAACAGCCGGCTACGGCGGACTCACTAGCCTCAATCTCGGAAGCTTCGTGCAGAGCACGGGGCACCTGTCTTGGAAGGCCGCCAGTCAAGTCGTGCTTCCCAACCTCGATCCGACGAGCGTTTTCAACCAGCTCTTCAGCGGCGCGATGACTGCGCCCGCGACCGTGGCGACCGCGCCCGCCGCCACGGCAACCGCCGCGGGCATGATGGCGCCGGCGGCTCCCCCCAACTACGCCGGCAGCATCAAAAAGAGCATCCTCGACTACGTCGCGGCCGATCTTACGCGCTTCTCAAACGTCGTCGGCACCGCCGACAAGGCGAACATCGAGGAACACCTGACGTCGATCCGCGCCATCGAGACGCAGATCACGTCGATGGCGAACACCGGTATGGCGACAACCCCCGGCGGCACGGTTACCACGGCGTCTCCCGGGGTGGGCAATGCGGCTTGCAACCCCCCGGCGCAGAGCAGCGTCGTCGCTCCCGGCAAAACGTCCGTCGGGGTCGACGTCCAGGCCAAGCTCATGGCCCAGATGGCGGTCGCCGCGTTCGCCGCCGACATGACGCGCGTCGTCGTCCAGCAGATCGGCGACCAGGGCGCGGGGCAGCTCGTTCTCACATGGATCAACAACACGATGGGCGTCCCCTATGCGGCGGGCGGTCCCAACCCCGGCGACGCGAACACCGGCGACGTGAACGGCTTCCACGCCATCGCCCACCGGAACGTGGCCGACAAGGTCCTCTGCGACACCTGGTTCGCGCAGATGAACGGATACATCATCGGCCTGATGAAGGGCATCACCGACGCCAACGGCGCGTCGATGCTCGACAGCAGCGTCTTCGTGGGCATGAACAACATGCGCGCGGGTCTGCACGACACGACGAACATCCCCGTCTACATGGCGGGAAGCTGCGGCGGTTACTTCAAGACCGGACGGAGCCTCGCGATCCCGGCGGGTACCCCGCACAACGGCTTGCTCGTCGCGCTCTGCAACGCAATGGGTACTCCCGCTCCCGGGGGAGGCACCTACTTCGGACAATCGACGTACACGGGTGAGTTGACGGTCCTCAAGGGTTGAGATTGGCCAAGAGAGCGAACTGGAGAAATCGATGAAAGCTCAAACACTGTGGCGGTCATCCCTGCTGATCGCGGCTCTGATTCCGGCTGGAGTGGTCGCGGCGTGCAGCGCGGAAGTGGGTGGAGGTAAAGGTTTCCCGACCGGCACTTCGGGTAGTGGCACCGGCGGTGGCGGCACGGCCAACAACGGCGCCGGCTCGGGTAACGGTGGAGGAACGAGCTCTGGGGCAAGCCCTGGAAACGCCGCCACGACCCCAACCGCGGCACCGACGACCGCCGCGCTTCCGACCGCACAAGTCCCGGAGAGCGCGGGTATTCTTCAGATGCGGCGGCTCACGTACGGCGAGTACGACAACGCGCTGAACGTGCTCATTGGCGACACCACGCGTCCCGCGGAAGACCCCAGCCATCCCTGGGCGGCGGACTCGCAGAATACCAACGGCTTTGCCTCGCCGAACAGCGTCGCCGACCAGCAGGTCAGCAACTTCTACCAGGCTGTCGACGCCCTGGTCGAGACAGCGATCACCGCCGGCAAGCTCCCGATCCCCGCTGGATGCGCGACGCCGACGACGACGGCCGAGGCGTCGTGCGCAACGCAGTTCATCACGACCTTCGGGCAGCAGGTCTACCGCCGGCCGGTGTCCACCGCCGAGCAGACCGACCTCATGACGCTCTTCACGCAAGTGCGTTCGATGTACGGGCAGAGCTTCACCGAGGCGCTGGGCTCCGTCGCGAAGGGCATGCTGAACTCGCCCAACTTCCTCTACCACTGGGAAATCGGTCCGACCCCGCCGAAGGTCGGCGCCGACGGCCTCGTGCCGCTCACCCCGTGGCAGATCGCGTCGCGCTTGGCCGAGTCGCTCTGGGAGAGCATCCCCGACGCGACTCTGATGACCGCCGCGCAAAACGGGCAGCTCAGCACTCCGGCCCAGGTCGCGGCGCAAGCGACCCGGATGATCGCGGACCCGCGGGCCTCGGCGGCGCTCCTCGACCTCTACGAGCAGTGGATTCTGTCGGTCGGGACGCGGCCGGAGAACCTGGGCGGACTGGCGCCGACCTCCAACCTCACTCAGCCGGCCATCGACGCCCTGCCGACGTCGCTCAGCCAGTTCCTCGCGTCCGTGTACTCCACGGGCGACGGAACGTTGAACACGCTCATGACGGCCAACTACGCCTACGTGAACCACGACCTCGCCGTTCTCTACGGGGTTACGGGCCCCGCGGCGAGCGCCACAGGCCTCACGAAAGTAACCCTCGACCCAACACAACGCGCGGGGGGCCTCTTCACGCAGATTCCGTTCTTGGCGCAGTTCGCGTCGGGCGTCGTCGATAACCCCATCTTCCGGGGCCTCTCGATCTACACGAAGCTCCTCTGCGGCAGCGCTTCGCCGCCGAACGTTCAAGTTCCCTCCGTAAACTTCGTGGCGCAGAAAACGACGCGCCAATCCTACGAGGTCCACGCAAACCAGATGTGCGCGCAAGGCTGCCACAATCTGTTCGACCCGCCGGGATTCGCCTTCGAGAATTACGACGGCATCGGGCAGTGGCGGACCCTCGACAATGGAGTCGCGGTCGATTCGACGGGGAGCTTCACGAGCCCTGCGGGCAACATGTTCACGTTCCAGAACGCCACCGACCTCACGAAGCAACTGGCGGCGAGCTCTGAAACCCAGCAGTGCCTGGACCGCACCTGGCTCCGCTACATGTTCGGACGGTTGGAGAGCCCTGCGGATACGGGATCGATGCAGATCGCCTACGCGCAGGGTGCCAAGACGACGGGCTTCTCGATGACCAACATGCTCACCGCGCTGGTCTCGTCGAAGGCGTACATGTACCGGACCCCGTCGCCGGGCGAGAATCTCTAGAAGCATCGGGCCTGAGCCCCTTAGCCGCATATCATTCGACAAGGGCGCCCGTGTCGCGCAAGACTAAGGCGACCTTGCGGCAATACGCAGCACTCGGGGTCCTCACAATCGGAATCGGCAGCATAGGCGGGTGTCGGGACAATAAGCCGGCGCCCGCCGATGCATTTAAGCCGCTCGAAGCGGGCCCCGCGGCGAGCGCTTCGACGGCCGCCGCGGTCGTCGACGCCGCTGCGCCCGAGCCTTTCGTCCCGCGCTTCCCGACCGCGGTCTGGGCCAATTGGCCTATGCCCAATTCGCCTACTGCAGGTCTGCCGAATCAGCAGACGTTCGACACCCGCATCCCCGGCGTCGTCGTCGACCAGATCACGGGCCTCATGTGGCAACGGGAGGTCGCGAACAAGTTCCTGACGTTCGACGAGGCCGGTCGAGAGTGCGATCAGTCGAAGCTCGCAGGCTACGAAGACTGGCGGCTCCCGTCGCGGCTCGAGCTCGAGTCGATCGCAGACACGACTCGCAATCAGCCGTCGATCGACCCCAACGTGTTTCCGAATACGCCGATCGACTGGTTCTGGACTTCCTCGGTCGCCGCCGACAATCCCCGTTCGGCCTGGTACGTGTATTTCTATTTCGGCTATCCGAAGACCGACGACAAGCACAATCGCTTTTCCGTCCGCTGCGTTCGCGATTCCGTCAAGCGCGAGGCGCCGAAGGAGCACTACGAGATCCAGGGGGCGACGGTCCGCGATCTCGGCACGGGGCTCATTTGGCAGCGCGCCGTGCCGGACAAGAAGTTTCCGTTCGGCGAGGCGCAGAGCTACTGCAAGCAGCTCAACTTGGGCGGCAAGAAGGGCTGGCGAATGCCCACGCTGCAGGAGCTTCTCACGCTGATCGACGAGCGCGCGACGACCGGTCCGCTGATCGACCAGGCGGCCTTTCCGAATACCCCGAGCGAACAGTTCTGGACCTCGACGGTCTTTGCGAGAAGCCCGGTCACGTCCTGGTACGTGTTCTTCAATCGCGGCGACGGTCTCTACGGGATGAACATCGAGAAGTACCGGGCGCGCTGCGTGATCTGAGGGCAGCGGTCTACGGCCAGGTCACCCCCGCCATGAGGCCCGGGCGCACCCACCAAGGCGTCACAGCCCGCATCGCCGCGCCGTCCACCATCACGTCGTAGTGACGCATATCGAGGTCTACATCGGCGATCAGCGCCAGACACAGCGCGAAGCCCGCGTCGAGGCGAATGGTGCTCGCGAGCGCGACCTGGGCGGCGTAACCCCAAGAAAACCGATCCGGAGACAGCGTGGTCGGGGGGTCCGAGGATCCTTTGCGCGGAGCAATGTGAATCACGTCACCGCCCAAACCGGCGCGCAGGGCCATCGACACGCGGGACCCCAAGGGGCGAGCCATCTGGACGCCGGCTCGCAGGGCCACCGTGTCGAGTCGAACGCCGATGAGTCCCGTGTCGATCGTTTCGGGGAGCTGATACTGCGCGGAGATCCAGACGCCCGGACGCCACCCGTCCACGCGCGGTCCCAGCGTCGCCAAGAGGCCGGGCCCGTGCTCGATCGATTGCTCCGGCGCGAATGTCTGCATCGCGTAGAAGAGAGACCATGTCGCGGTCAGGGGCGGGCCGGGAGCTGGCTCGGGCTCGGGCTCCGGTTTGGCCGTCTCGGGCTGAAGAACCGAGGTGATCTCGGCGCGGCTCATGCCCGCATGGGCGTCGGTCATCAGCGCCGACAGCGAGCTCGCGATGACCTGTCCCAGGGTCTCGAGCGCGAGCTCGTTCAGTCCGTCGGGCAACGGCACTTCGCGGAGCAGGAATCGCTCCGCGTTCCAGTTGGCAAAGTAGATGCGCATACGAACGGGGTTCGAGCAGTCGATCCACGCGCGCGCGGCTTGCGCACCGCCGCCCGCCGCGGGCGGTCGCATGACGTCGTCGACGTCCACCCGTCCGATCGGTACCCACCGGATGGGCCGATCCGCTACGCCAATCGCACTCTCGAGGCGCGCGACGTCCTCGGACGGACCGGCGACGAAAATGTCGACGTGCTCCGGAGAAGCGTCTCCCGCAGCGGAGCCGCCCCATAATACGAGCGCGATGACGACCGCCCCAGCTCTCAGGCGCCAACCGGGAGCGTTCATGCGCTCCGACGACTATCGGATCTCTTCGAGACGGCGGCGGGCTTGCGCGGCGTAAACCGAGTCCGGAAACTTCGCCAAAAGAGCCGCCCACTGGCTGCGCTCCTCGTCTTGTCGACCGAGCATCCCGAGCGAACGCGCCTTCCCGAACAGCGCTTCAGGAGCCAGCATTCCATCGGGGGCTTCCGAGAGGTACGCGTCGAGTTGCGCGAGCCCTTCGGACCACGAGGACCGCTCGAGAAGAAGCCGCCCAAGCGAGACGCGCGACACGCGCGCTTCGTCGGTCCCCGGGTAACGCGTTTGCAGTTCCTGATAAAGGGAGATTGCCGTCGCGGGGTGACTCTGTCGTCGCTCGTTGTTCGCACTCGCGAACAGGGACGCCGCGGTATCCATCGGCGGGGACTCGACCTGCGGCGCGGAGGCCCGGGCGACGCGCGTTGCGCGCGGCCGGCGGGTTTCCGTGGGGACGACCTCGGGCGGTGCGGGCGCTTCGACGCTCGGTGCGGGCGAAGGGGCGATGCCGGTTCGGACGCGGTTATGCGTCTGGGAAGTCGCCGGCGGCACGGCCACCGGGGTGGCC
Organism: Polyangiaceae bacterium; assembly: GCA_049578005.1. Classification (GTDB taxonomy): domain Bacteria; phylum Myxococcota_A; class Polyangia; order Polyangiales; family Polyangiaceae; genus Palsa-1150. Next base: position 7,988 of record JBAULD010000860.1, on the reverse strand, counting down.
GCTGGAAGCACGGGGGTCGCCCCTCGGTGATCCAGGAGAACTCCGGCAGCGGCGGCCGCGGCGAAGAACACACCCGCCGCCGCCCCGGCCATCCATACCGCTCTCGGTCGCGACCGTCCTGACCTCAGACCGAGCCTGCGCCGCACGACTTTGTCGGCAAGGTTCGCCACGAGGATGTCGTCACCCGCCCGCAACCCGCAAATCTCGTCGAAATCCGCGCCGACGTGCTGCTCGAGCCGACACGACGAGCACATCGCCAGGTGCTGCTGGAGGCGCCACTGCTCCTCGTCCGACAGGCGGTAGCGCCGCGACCGGATGACAAGCTCGCTAAGGCAATCGGACCGTTTCATCGTTTCGGCTCCGATGTTCTGGAAAGCGCCTCGGATAGCTTGGAATCGCTTGCCAGCTTTTGCCGCAGGCGCTGCTTTCCGATCCGCAGTCGGCTCCACACCGTGTTGACAGAAACGTTCGTCGCAGAAGCAATTTCTTCTACCGTGTGATCTAGCATGAATCGAAGCGCCATGGCTTCGCCGATGGCCTCGGGGAGCTCGTCGAGCAGCTGCCTCACGGCCCCACGGCGACGCTGCGCCTCGAGCAGGGCTAGCGGCGACGACTCAGGCCCGGCCGCGACCCGCTCGCCTTCCGCTTCGGCAGGGATGACCCAGTGCTCTCTCGTCCGCTGTCGCCGCCGTGCCGCCATCGCGGTCAAGACGGCCACACGACCCGCGAAGTGAGCCACGGTGCACTCGCCCCTGAAGCGACCCAGTGCTTCGAGGAGGCCGACCAGCGCATCTTGGGTCACGTCGTCGACGTCGCGGTGCTTTGGCCCGAGGACCATGCGAACGGCGCTCAAGACGGTACCGCCGACCGCGGTGACGAACGTTCGGACCGCCTCGGGATTTCCGCTGGCCACTGCGCTCGCCAGGGGCGCCAAATCGTCGCGGGGTCCCCGCGGCGGCTTCTCGTCCACCTGGACCACCCCCGGTAACACGGAGACCATTACGTAATGCACTAACACGCGCGGGGGGCGGGTCAAGCCACGTTGCGGAGCGACAGCCACCTATTTTCCCAACGCTCGCAACTATCTCCGCGTCGGTTCGCGAAGACCTCGCGTTTTTCAAGTTGAAGGCAATTTTCCAATCCAGCTTCTAACGCGGGAGCTCCGTTCGAGCCGAGCCGAGAACGGGCATTCCCCGCGAACCATCTTGCAGCTGCACGTACGCAATCACCTCGCCTCCCCCGCGACGCAAAGACGCCGGGACTTGGACGACCACCGAGGCGGCGCCAGTCCCGATGGGAGCCACAGAAAACTCACGAACGACGTTGGCATGGTGAAGCACGCGCCCCCCATTCTCGCCGGCCCGGGCCACCGAAGACGTCGCGTGCTCGACCACGGCAATGTCGACGACCGCGTCGGCCGGGGCGTTTTGCGCCTTGCAATCGATGACGACGGCGCCGGAGGCCGTCGCTCGCGCCACGACCGACAGCGAGACGGTCGCCGGGCGCGCGCGCGCTCGTGCGATGCTCTGATTGGCCCTCGCCCGGTCCGAACCGGTGAATTGCTCGGTTCCGTTCACGATCATTTGAGGAGTGTAGAGACCGTGTCCGCCGAGCGATCGCGCGTAGGCCTTCTGGCGATCCGTGAACTCCGGCGAAGCGAATGGGTCTCTCCACCCGAGGTCGTCCCAGTAGTCGACGTGAAACGCGAGCGCGTACACGCCCCCGTCCGGGTTGGCCAGCTCCCCGAGAACCGTGTCCGCAGGCGGGCAGCTGCTGCAGCCTTCGGAGGTGAAAAGCTCGACCACGGCAACCCCGGGGCCCCGTGCGGCCGGTTCATCCGCGCGTGCTTCTGCGATTCCGCCGGGATCCATCGGGCGGCAACCGACCACCGCCAGACAGGCGAGCGCGATCCATCCTGCGTTCATGGCTCGAGTACGTATCGAACGCCCGCCCCGTTACGCCGGCGCTCGGGGCTTCGCGGTTGCCCGGTCACTGCGGCGTGTTCCAACCCCCGACCTCCGCGACGAGCCGATCGGCCTCGTGGGGCCCCCAACTGCCCGGCTCGTACTCGAACATCGGGCTCGGCCCGTGGATCACCGGGTCGACGATCGACCACGCCGCCTCGACCACGTCCTGTCGGGCGAACAGCGTCGCGTCGCCCGACATGGCGTCCCCCAGAAGCCGCTCGTAAGGGTCCATCTGGTCGATGCCTTCGGCCGTTTGGCTCACGAGAAGCTCGACGGGCTCTCCCGTCATTCCCTCGCCGGGGCGCTTCCGCCGCGCGTCGATGGCAATGACGGCCTGAGGGTTGAGGCGAAACCGCACCATGTTTCCGACCGTCGGCTTGGCCTCCGCGAACACGACTTGCGGCGGAACACGCAGCTCGACGGCGACTTCGGTGCACGTCATCTGGAGGCACTTGCCGGCGCGTACGTAGAAGGGCACTCCTTCCCAGCGCCACGAGTCGACATACATGCGGAGCGCCGCGTACGTGGCCATGTGGGAGTCTTTCGCGACTCCTGGCTCGTCCCGATACCCGCGAAATTGACCGCGGACCATGTTGTCGGGCGTCATCGGGCGAATCGTTCGGAGCACTTTGGCTTGCTCGTCCCGGATCGCCTCGCCGTACGCCGCAGACGGCGCCTCCATGGCCAGATAACTCACGATCTGCAAGAGATGGTTCTGGACGACGTCGCGGACGACACCGGTCTCTTCGTAGAACTTGCCTCGCCCCTTGACGCCGAAGCTCTCGGCCATCGTAATTTGAACGTTCTCGACGAAGTGGCGATTCCACACCGGGTCGAGAAACGCATTGGCGAACCGAAAATAAAGAATGTTTTGCACCGCCTCTTTGCCCAAATAGTGGTCGATGCGATAAATGTCCTCTTCGGCAAATACCGTGTGCAGAACCCGATTGAGCTCGCGCGCCGACTCCAGATCGCGACCGAAAGGCTTCTCGAGCACGACACGCCCGTGCATGACGCACCCCCCTTCGCCGAGCCGCGACACGACCGTCCCGAACATGCTCGGCGGAATGGCAAGGTAGTGGGTGGGCCGCTGCGATGTGCCGAGGAGACCTTTGAGCTGCCGAAAGGTCTCGCCGTCGTTGTAGTCGCCGTCCACGTACTGGAGCCGCTCGGTGAGCTGCGCGAACGCCGCCGGGTCGAGACCGCCGTACCCCGTGACGCTTTCCTTCGCGCGCTCGAGCAGTTGGTCGCGGTTCCATCCCGACTTCGCGACGCCGATCACGGGAAAGTTCAGGTGGCCCCGGCGGGCCATCGCCTGAAGGGCAGGGAAGATCTTCTTGTATGCGAGGTCTCCCGTCGCACCGAAAAAGACCAGCGCGTCCGAACGTGGCTTGTCGCGGCTCATGGGGCCGGATTCTATCCCCAATCCGCTCGTGAACGGCGAGCAGAAGGGCCAAAGAGCGTTCGAAGGCCGGGCGCTTATCGCCGTTGCTCGCGCTCCAGGTCTTCCTGTTCGGCCGCCGAAAAGCGCGCCCAAGGAACCGCGTTGAGGCGAGCGTACCCGATCGGTTCGCCGGAGAGCTCACTCAGGCCATACGTCCCCGCGGCGATCTTCTGGAGCGCGCGATCGACTTCCGCGAGATGGGACCGATCGTGGGCCGCCCTCCCGAGGGCCTCGTGCTGCACGATGCTCGCCTCCGCCTCGTCCATCTCGTCGGCCGAGCGCTCTTGAGCTTCGCGCACGGGGGCGAAGTTGCCTTCGCTTCCTCGAAGGTTCGCGCGCTCTGCGAGGAGCCGCTCGCGCAGTTTCGAGAGCTGTGCCTCGGTCAGTTGCTCGGGATCTTCTGATTTGCTCATCTGGTTCCTGTCGTGCGGGCCCTGAGGCGAGGCTGCCTGCATTCCGCGCGCAAGCGCTATAGCACGCTCGAGGGAGCGTCTTCCCCAGGCGGTTTTGCACTTCGCGCGCCTGTGCGGGGCTGCTCGAGTCCAACCGCGAACGCCGTTTTCGGAAGGGCGACGCTAGACCAGCGCGACCGTACTTGCGTGCGGTCCGCTTTCGGCGGTGTCCTCGACGAAGCGCACCCGCGCGTCGATCTTCAGTCGCTCGAAGGCCCCGTCGAGGACGGCGTTCCGGTGGAAATAAAGCTCGTCGCCTTCCGCTGTTCGCAGAAAGCCGTAGCCCTCGTAGGCGAAGAGCTTCGTCACGACTCCGTGGCGCGCGCGCTCGTGAGGTTTGACGTCGCCCCGCTGGCGGCGCACGAAGTCCTGCAGTCGCCGAGCCGCGTCGTCGAAGGCGGCGTCGATCGCCGCGTAGACGTCTTCGTACGTGTGGTCGGCTCCGGGGACGCGCTCGACGACCACCTCGCCGCCTGGAACGGTGATATCGACCCGCACGCGGTAATGCTCGCCGTGCTGCGAGCGCTTGTGGGGCATCTCGACCGCAACCCGACAGCTCGTAATGCGCGGAGCAAAGGTTTCCAGCTTGTCCGCCCGACTGCGAACGTACTGCTCGACCGCATCCGAATGCTCCACGCCATGGAACGTGATCTGGAGAGGAAGCTGCATGGTGTTCGGCGTCGAAGCAAGAGATGCACCTTCTCTGCCCACGCGCGGTCCGCTCGGCCTACCCGCCGTTTCGCGAATGTCTTGGCCACGCGATCTTTTCGATCGCGCGCAAAATATACGCCGGAGGGCAAGGCTTCCAAGAGCAGGGACTCTCGCGTCGAGGGCCCTCCCCGCCTCGAGGACCCGAGAATCCGCGAACGGCACACGGGTTGCGACGCCTCTGCCGATGACTCTCGACTCCTCCGGCGCAGTCCGCGCTCCGGCGCGGCGCCAGCGAACGCTGGAGGAACTCATCGACCGCGAGGCATCTCGCAAGGGCCGCCGTCGCCTGCTCGCCTGGGGGCTCCTCGCCACCCTCGTCGCGGCAGCGCTTGCGGCATGGCTGATCCTGCGGCCGCGCCCCGTCCCGCTCTCGGCGCGGTTCCGATTCGAGCCGGTGTCGCGCGGCAACGTCCTGCGCGAAGTTCGCGCGACGGGTCACGTCGAAGCCGTGACCACGGTCCAGGTCGGGGCCGAGATCTCGGGAAAGATCGCTTCGGTCGAAGTCGACTACAACGCGCGCGTCACCGCGGGCCAAGTGCTCGCGCGCTTCGATCGAGAGTCGCTGCTCGCGCAGGTCGCGCAAGCCCAGGCGACGCTCGTGGCAGCCCGCGCCGCCGTGGCGCAGGCCTTGACTGATCGGGACCGCACCGCTCGAGATTTGGTCCGGGTGGAGCGCCTCTACGGCGACAAGGTGCTCTCGGACTCCGACCACGACAATGCCGTCGCCGCCGCGAGACTGAACGACGAGCGGGTCAACTCGGCCCAGGCTCAGCTCGCGGCCCAGCAAGCGGCCTACAGCGTCGCGCGCACCAATCTCGATCACTCGATCATTCGCGCTCCCATCGACGGCGTCGTCATCACGCGCAACATCGACCCCGGTCAGACCCTTGCCTCGGCTCTTCAGACGCCCATCCTTTTCCAGGTGGCCGCCGACCTTCGCAAGATGCGCGTCATCGCCGCCGTCGACGAAGCGGACATCGGCGAAGTCGCGGTCGGCCAGCGGGCGGTGTTCACCGTCAACGCGTACCCCGACCGGCTCTTCGACGGGATCGTGACCGAGGTCCGAAACTCACCTGTCGTCGTGCAGGACGTCGTCACGTACGGAACCGTCATCGAAGTCGACAATCTCGATCTGGCGCTCAAGCCCGGCATGACCGCGTCGGCTCGTGTGCGTACGGCGTCTGCCGTGGACGTGACGCGCGTGCCCGCGGCGGCTCTTCGCTTCACGCCGCCGGGATCGAGCGCCCCCGCGCCGGCGGGGCCGGGCGTCTGGGTCCTCGAACCCCCCGATAGTCTCCGTCGAATCCCGGTCGTTCCCGGCGTTTCCGACGGAGAGCTGACGGCCATCGCGCCGGGTCCTCTCGCGCCCGGCCGAACCGTCGTCACCGAGCTGACGCCGGAAGGAAGAAAGGCGTATGGACTCGCCCATTGAGCCGGTCCCCCCCCTTCTTTCATTGCACGGCGTGACCAAGACGTACGGCGAGGGGGCTGCGATGGTGCGAGCGCTCATTTCCGTGGACCTCGACATCGCCGCCGGAGAGTTCGTCGCCATCACCGGCCCCTCGGGTTCGGGCAAGACGACGGTGATGAGCATCCTCGGTTGTCTCGAAGTGCCGACGGACGGCGAATACCGCATCGAGGGCCGGCTCGTGCAAAACCTCGATGCCGACGTGCTCGCCGCGCTTCGTAACCAGCGGCTCGGGTTCGTATTTCAGCAGTTCAATCTCCTGGCACGAACCTCTGCGCTCGAGAACGTGTCGATGCCGCTCGTGTACGCGGGAGTGCGGCGGCGCGAGCGGGCCGCGCGCGCACGCGACGCCCTCGCGGCCGTGGGCCTCGCGGGGCGTGAAGACGCCCGTCCCAATCAGCTTTCGGGCGGGCAGCAGCAGCGCGTCGCCATCGCCCGGGCCATCGTCAACGAGCCCGACGTGCTCTTGGCCGACGAACCAACGGGCAACCTCGACTCTGCAATGGGCGCCGAAATCATGCAGCTCATCACGCGCCTCAACGGCGACCGCGGCATCACTGTGCTCATGGTCACCCACGACGCCACCTGCGCGGCCTATGCGCCCCGCCAAGTCGTATTTCGTGACGGGCGGATCGTGAACGACAACCGAAAGGCGGACTGAATTGCTCTTCGCCGACGCGATGCTCGCCCTCTCTGCGCTGCTCCGCAACAAGATGCGGTCGCTCCTCACGGTTCTCGGAATCGTGATCGGCGTCGCGGCCGTCGTGATGATGCAATCGATGGGGCGGGGCGCGACCGCCTACGTGGGCGAGGCGATCTCGGGGCTCGGAAGCAACATGCTCTTTGCCCTCCCGGGGGCGCAGCGCACCTTCGGCCCCGTGTCGATGGGCGTGCCCCTCTTCACGGGGGGCGACCTGGACGCGATCCGCCATCAAGCGCACGACGTCGCCCTCGTCGCCGCGGCGGGCCAGCGCCAGATGCGGGTGGTGCACGGCGGCAACAATCGATCGGTCAACATCGGAGGAGTCAGTCCCGAGTACTTCGAGATCCGAGCGTGGGCGGTGTCCGCCGGCCGGCTGCCCAATCGAGACGACGAACGGCAGGTCGCCCAGGTCTGCGTCATCGGTCAAACCGTGAGCGATGCCCTCTTCGGCGGGGCGCAGCCAATCGGCCAGGACCTACGCATCCAGAACGTGAGCTGCAGGATCGTCGGGATCATGGAGGCCAAGGGATCGTCGGCGTTCGGCATCGACCAGGACGACGTCGTCTTCATGCCCTTTTCGACCTTCTCCCACCGCATCATGGGAAACGACCGAGTCGGTACGATCATCGCTTCGGCCGTGTCCAAAGACCAGGTCGACGAAGCCAAAGACGAGATGACTCAAATTCTCCGAAGGCGACGGCATATCCTGGCAGGGGACGACGACGATTTCGGCGTGCGCGACCCGCGCGAGATTCAAAGTCTCTTGCAGACGGTCACCGGCGTGCTCACGACGCTCCTCGCAGGCGTCGCCGCGATCTCGCTGCTCGTCGGCGGCATCGGAATCATGAACATCATGCTGGTCTCGGTAACCGAGCGCACGCGCGAAATAGGCGTGCGGTTGGCCATCGGAGCGCGTTCGAGCGACATCCTCATTCAATTTCTGGTGGAGGCGATGACGCTGTCCAGCGTCGGGGGCCTCATCGGCATCGGATTGGGGCTCGTCGGCGCCTGGGGCACCGCTCAAGCGATCCACGTTCCGTTCGTTCTGCCGGGCCTGGCGACCCCCGTCGCCTTCGGTGTTTCGGTGCTGGTCGGAGTCGTGTTCGGTGTGTTCCCGGCGCGCAAGGCCTCGCTGCTCAACCCCCTCGCCGCGCTCCGCTTCGAATGATGCTGCGCCGCCGCGCGACGGCCATTCCGGGCGCGACCGCCGGGGACGCCGTCCCGTGATGGCTTGGGTCCGCTG
>JBAULD010000859.1:0-7804 GCA_049578005.1 Polyangiaceae bacterium | reverse complement strand
AGCGTCGCGAGCCTATTGCGCGAGTGCGAAGGGGCACGCTTCGCGCCGGAGGCTGCGGACATCGCGTCGGCGCGCGATCGGTGGGCGCGCGCCCAAGGAGCCATTCGAGGCTTGGAGACCGGGGGATGAGGCGGCACGCTCGCGCGCTTTTCCTCGCTCTGGTCGGTGCTCTCGCGGTCCTCTTCGTCGCCGTCCCGGTGAGTGCCGACGACGAAACCGACGCGCTCTTCGCCTCGGGGGTCGCCGCTCTGAAAGAAGGCCGCCCGCAAGACGCGATCGCCTCGCTCGAGGCGCTCGCCGATCGAGGTGTCGTCGACGCCGTCGCGAGCTACGATCGCGGGCTGGCGTATGCCGAGCGCGTGCAAATCGGCGCCGAATCGCCCGGCGATCTCGGGCGCGCGGCGCAAGGTTTCGAAGAGGCGCGAGAGCTGTCGCGTTCCCCGCAGCTCGTCGACGACGCGTCCCGCGCACTGATCGTGCTTCGGTCAGAGATTGCGCGACGTCGGGTGCGCGCGGGCGAGCCCGTGGAGGTCGATCCGGGAAGGTCGCTCGGACGGACCGTGGCGGGCCTGCTCTCCGAGGACACCTGGAGCGGCCTCGCCGTCGTCTCGTCGGCGAGCCTCTCCGCAGCGCTGTTTCTGCGGGTCCTGGGCCGCTCGCGCCGAGTTCGCATTTCTGGCGGCGTCGCGGCCGGGATCGCGACGCCGCTCCTGGCGCTCGCCGTGGCGATGGCGCTCGCCGCGCGCCACGATCGGATCCACCTGCGCGAGGCGGTGGTCGTCGTCGAAAATGCGCGGCCGTTGGACGAGCGAGGCATCACGGTGCCCGGCGCTACCCGCCTCCCGGAGGGCGTTCGCGTGGAGATCATCGAAACGAGCGGATCGTGGAGCCGGGTGCGCTTCGGCGCGATTGAGGCTCGCGTGCAGTCGAGCGCGCTCCGCGAGCTCGCACGCCCGGACTGACGTTGCTCGGCGCTCCTGACGGAAGATCCCGATGAATCGCTCACCATTTCGGTTGTCAAAGCGGCGTTTCTCGTTGGTGGAGCGTCTTTTTCGGTTGTCAGAGCGGCGTTTCTCGTTGGTGGAGCGTCATTTTCGGTTGTCAGAGCGGCGTTTCCCGTTGGTGGAGCGTCTTTTTCGATTGTCAGAGCGGCGTTTCTCGTTGGTGGAGCGTCTTTTTCAGTTGGTAGAGCGTCATTTCCGATTCGTCCTTCGTCTCGTTCACGTCGTTCTGCGTCTTTTCTCGTTGGCGAAGCCGCGTTTCCAATTGGCGGAGCGTCTTTGTCAACTGGTGAAGCGTCTTTTCTCGTCGAAGAAGCCGCTCGCTCGAATCGTCGACGTCCCCGCCGCCGCGCTTCGCCCCCTTCCACTTTATTAATCGGGGAGGACGCGATCCGATCGCGACGGAGACGACGAATTTTTCGTCTTCATCTCCCAATCACGAAGTACTTCCGTCCTGTCGGCTCGTGAACACTGACGTCGATGTGCGCGTCGAACGCCTGTCGCAATCGTTCGGGGGTCATCACGTCGCTCGGCGTACCCGAGGCGACGGTCACTCCGTCGCGCAAGAGGATTGCTTGGGACGCGAGGTGCGCGGCGGCGTCGAGCTCGTGCATCGCGACGACGCAGGTGACCCGGTCGCGCGCTGTCGTATCGAGGAGCAAGTCCTGAAGTTCGAGCCGATGTCGAACGTCGAGGAATGCCGCCGGTTCATCGAGGAGCAGTACACTCGGCCGCTGCGCCAGCGCTCGTGCCAAGGCCACGCGCCTCTGCTCGCCGGCGCTCAGGGTTTCGACGCGCCGACCAACCAGAGACTCGAGGTCGCAGCGAACGATCGCGTCATCGGTGGCGGCGCGATCCGGAGGCCCCTCCCGCATCCACCGGTCTTGGTGGGGCGCGCGGCCCATGGCGACCACCTCGCGCACCCGGAACCCGATTGCGACAGCTTCGTTTTGAGGCACGAACGCGACGAGGCGCGCGAGTTCTCGGCGGTCGAGTGCGGCCAGACGGTGGCCGGCGACGAACACGTCGCCTTGGTCCGGACGGAGGAGCCCCGCGGCGACCCGGAGGAGGGTCGACTTGCCGGATCCGTTCGCTCCGAGCAGCACGACGAGCTCGCCGGGCCGGGCGCACAAGCTCACGTCCCTCAGCGCAGGCTCGGGCATTTTACGATAGCGCGCCGTAACGTGCTCGACCAGGAGCGAGTGGGAGGGAGGGGGCGTCGTACCGGATCCGGCGTCGGGCGCGTCTGTCAGGGCTTTCACGTTTGCCGTCACGTTTGGCGCTTTTCTTAGTGTATCTTCTCATGTACGCCCCCGGCGCATAAGACGATGGTCATGCGCGCCCGCGGCGCGGTGGGCGACGGCGCCCGTAGCTTCCGTATCAGGAGGAGAAAATCTTGGACACGAAGCCCGAGACAGCCGACCAGTCCCCCACACGACCCCGACGAATCATCAAGCGGTACTCCAACCGCAAGCTCTACGACACGAAAGACAGCCGCTACGTCACGCTCCTCCAGATCGCCGAAATGGTGCGGTCGGGCGAGGAAGTGCAAATCATCGACAACAACACGAAGGACGACCTCACCGAGATCACGCTTGCCCAGATCATTTACGAGGAGCAGAAGTCGCACTCGCGCAACGTGCCTCTCCAAACGCTGAAGGAGCTCATCCACACGCGCACGGAGAAGGTGCTCGCCGATCTCCGCGAGGGCCCCATCGGGCGCTTGATTCCCGGCGCCACCGTGGCGGGGACCAGCAAAGGGAGCGAGGAGAAAGCCGAGGCGGCACTGAAGGAAATGAAGCCCACGCTGGTCGACCAAGCCAAAGAAAAGCTTGAGGAAATGCAGCATCAGCTCGACGACCGGATCAAGGCGATCCTGGCGAGCTTTCGGCCTCTGCAGCAGCTCCAGCAGGAGGTGCGCCGCCTCGGTGAGCGGATCGACGAGCTCGAGCGCAAGCTGAACGGGGGCGGGCCCCCGAATCCTCCCTGAGGGGGCGCGTGGGTGGCATGGGTGGCAGCCCGCGTAACGAAAAAGTGGTTACAGGAATAGGGCCGGGCCTTGTCTGTTCGACCTAGCGTGGAACCTGAGCCAAAAGGTCTACCGATGCCCCTTCCCTCCACTATCGATGCTTCGAAGCGCGATCCGTTTGCCGACGAGGCGCTGGGCCACCTGGACGCGATGTACGGCGTCGCATGCAAGCTGACCCGCAATCCGACCGAGGCGGAAGACCTGGTGCAAGATGCGTTCGTCAAGGCGATGCGAGCCCGCGATCAGTTTCATGCAGGTACGAACCTCAAAGCGTGGCTCTTTCGCATCCTGACCAATACGTTCATCAACAAGTATCGGCGGGGCGGGCTCGAGCGCTCCGTCTTCGAAGGGCCCGACGCGGACCCGCTCGCCGATGGCTGGGTCAGCGCAAGCACGATGCGCCACCTGCGCGATCCGGAGACGCTCGCGCTCATGCCGCTCGTCGAACGGGAGATTCAGAACGCCCTCGACGCGCTGCCCGCCGACTTCCGGCTAGCGGTCGTGCTCTGCGACGTCGAAGAGTTCTCGTACGAAGAGATCGCCCAGATCATGGGCTGCCCGATCGGGACGGTGATGAGCCGTCTCCATCGGGGTCGGAAACTTCTTCAGCGTGCCCTCTACAACCATGCCCTCGCCCTCGGCATCGTTCGAGGCGAAGAGCGAGTGGGTCCGGGTCGTGGCGCCGAGGAGCGAGAGACGAGCAAGGCCGCAAACCTCGACGAGTATAGGGCGCGCAAGCGAGGTGTCGTATGAACATGCACGACTGTCGCGATCGCTCGCGAATGATCGGGCCGTACTTGGACGGAGAACTCGAGGCAGCAATGCTCATCGAGATCGACGAGCACGTGAGCAACTGCGAAACGTGCCGTGAAGAGGCGCAGCTCTTGTGCGCGACGCGAGGCTCGCTGAAGCGGGTCGTCCGCGGTCCGGCGCCGGGCGGGCTCCGCGAGCGAATCGGCGTGGCCATGGCGGCCGAACGGGCGAGAGAAGACGCGCGAACCGACGCGGGGAGCTTCGGGGCGACGCTTCCTACGACTACCCTCGGGTCTTGGCGCACGATCGTGCCGCTCGCAACGGCGGCTGCGCTGGCTCTGGTCTGGGGCGCCGCGACGCGGTCCGCTTCGCAAACGGCGGGCGAAGCGCGCGCTGGCTTGGTGGCCGATGACCTGCTGGCGGAGCTCGTGGCCGAGCACTCCCAGCCGCTGCCGCCCGAGGTCGACGCAAAAAGCGTTCGCCGACTCGAGCGATACGTCGGAGTGCCCGTGCGGACCGGGAATTTCGAGCGTGCGGGCGCGCATTTGATGGGCGGCCGCGTCGTTCCCTTCCACTCGCAGCGCGCGGCGATGCTGCAGTACGAGCTCGGCACGGGCGACAACGTGCAGCGGGTCAGCGTGCTCGTGTACGACGCCCAGAAGATCCGGGTGGGAACGTCGACCAACCTTGCGCCGCGCGAAGTCGGAACCGCCGAGGTGCGCGTGGGTCGAGAGAAGGGATATTCCGTCGCAGTGACCGAACGGGCGGGCGTGGGGTATCTCGTGGCGAGCGATCTCGATCAGGACAAGAGCGCGCAGCTGGCGGCGATGATCTACGACGATCGCTGAGTGCGACTTCGGGCGCCGGCCCCGCCACGGATTCCGTATGCTGACCCGACGATGCGAATCGTCTACGTGATGGACCCGATGGACCGAGTGGTCCCCGACAAGGACACCACCTTTGCCTTCCAGCGGGCCGCCCAACGGCGCGGACATTCCGCTCTCCACTGCGAACCGCGGGACGTGTACGTCCAAGACGGTGACGTCTGGGCTCGCGTCGGCGAGCTCACGGTCAGCGATACCAACCCGCACTTCTCCTTCGGGGCGCGGTTCGACGTGCGGCTGGCCGAGGTCGACTGCGTTCTCATTCGCAAGGACCCGCCGTTCGACAGCGAATACCTCTACGTCACGTTGATGCTCGAGAAGGCACGCGATCGAACCCAAATCATCAACGATCCGAGAGGGCTGCGGGACGCGAACGAAAAGCTTTACACCCTGCATTTCTCGGAGCACATGCCCCGAACACTCGTGACCAGCGACCGAGGCCAAATCCATCGGTTCGTGGCCGACGTCGGGATAGGGGTCGTCAAGCCGCTCGACGGGGCTGGCGGGAGCGGCGTCATGGTCGTTTCGAAGTCCGATCGAAACGCGCGATCCATCGTCGACTACATCACGCACGAAGGCACGAGGCACGCGATGGTCCAGGAGTACCTCGCCGCCGTTCGTGCGGGCGACAAGAGGGTCTTGCTCCTCGAAGGCGAAGTCCTCGGCGCCATCAACCGCATCGCGCGCGAAGACGACGTCCGCTCGAACATCCACGCCGGCGGTCGCGTCGAACCCTGCGACGTGACCGCACGCGAACGCGCGATCATCGCCGACATGGCGCCTAGGTTGGCCGCCGACGGCCTCATTTTCGTCGGTCTCGACTTCATCGGCGAGAAACTGACCGAGGTCAACGTGACTTCGCCAACCGGAATCCAAGAGCTGAGCCGCCACGTCGGCCGCGACGTGGCAGAGGACGTGATCGCCTGGATCGAGCGCCGGGCGGCTTGAGAGCGGGAGCTCATGTCGATAACGGTGATTGTTCGCTCGGAAGAGGGAAGCGACGCTCGCCTGACGTTCGACGGAATGCAGCGGGTGGTGATCGGCCGGGGTGCCGGCTCCGACGTGCGGTTGCCCGACGCGGGAGTGAGCCAACGGCACGCGTGTCTCGTCGCCAAGGGCGCGGACTTCTTGCTTATCGACGAGGGAAGCACCAACGGCACGTTCGTCGGAGATGTGCGGGTCGCTCCCCACACGTCGCGGATCGTTCGCTCCGGCGATAGCGTGCGCGTGGGGCGGGTGTGGCTCGAGCTCCGCGTCGATCAGAGCCCGGTGACTCGCGACGTCGCCGGCGCCACGCGCGAGCTCGCGCTGGCGCTCGTGTCACGGGCGATGGCCGCGCGCGGCGAGGACTCCACCGTCCGCGTTCGTGTGGTCGAGGGCGCGGATCAAGGCGCGGTCCTCCCGCTCGGGGTCGAGGGGCGGACCTACGTCCTTGGACGCGGTCCCGAGTGTGATCTCTCTCTTGCGGATGCAGACGCGTCGCGCACGCACGCGCAGGTCGAGCGCCGAGGCAGCGCAGTCGTCGTCCGCGATCTCGGAGCCAAGAATGGGACGTGGATCGGCGAGGGGCGGGTCGCGGCGAATGGAGAGGCACTATGGCGCCCGGCGCAGATGATGCGAATCGGGCGCACCGTGTTGTCGCTCGTCGAGCCCGTGAGCGACGCGCTGGCGGATATCGAAGACGGCCCAGACGAGGAGCTGCCTGTGGGGGCGCGGGAAGTCGGCAGGCCCGCTTCCGAAGCCGAATTGCCGTCCTCGAGCGCCGACCGCGGTGCCCTCGGGGAGCGCGGACCCGCGAGCTCCGCCCCGGTGGTAGAGCCGCCAGGACGCGCAAGCGTCCGACCGAAGCGCACTGGGTTCTCGATCGCGGACATCGTGGTGATGGCCGCGGCCGTCGGCGTGCTGGCGCTGAGTATCGCAGGGCTGCTTTGGCTGCTTCGCGGATGACCGAGCTCAACGATCGGGATCGGGCGTCGGGACTCGCGCACCGGGCACCGCCACCGTGTCGTCGTAACGACTGCTATTCGAGTAGGCGCGCCGATTCATGCCGGGCGGGTAAGACTTGGGCAGTCGATCGATCGGCACGCTGGCGAGGAGTTGCTCCAGTTCCGCCGCGCTCTTCGGACGTTCGTTCAGGCGCTTTTTCAAGCACTTGATGACCGCAAGGTCCAGCGCCTCGGGGATTGGCAGATCCGGTCTCCGATGGCGCATGGGGATCGGGATCTGACGTTGATGCAGATCGAGAAGGTCGCGGCGATGTTGGGCAATGATCGGAAGCTCCCCCGTCAGCGCCTCGTACATCATGACTCCCAGCGCATAGATGTCCGTTCGAGCCTCCACCTGCGCCCCGATACACTGCTCGGGAGCCATGTATTCGGGCGTTCCAAGGGTGTAACCCGCTTGGGTCAGCGACTCCGCGGTCGCGAGTTTGCTCATGCCGAAGTCGAGGACTTTGGCGAGTCCGTCTTCGCAGAGGAAGATGTTGCCCGGTTTCAGGTCCCGGTGGACGACCCCCTTCTTGTGGGCGGCGTGAAGCGCTCGGCACACGTCGATGAAGATCGGAACGGCGTATCCCGGTGCGAGGAGCCCGTTGCGGGCGAGCCTGTCCGCGAGGGAACGCCCGAGCAGACGCTCCATGATCACGTAGATGCTCCCGTCCGCCATTTGGTCCAGATCGAGCACTCGGACGACATTGGGATGCTCGACGTGCACTTGAATGTAAGCCTCACGTCGCAGCCGAGCGATCTCGCCGCCATCGCGCGCCGCGGCTCCCCGCAGGACTTTCACCGCCACTTCGTGCCCGAGCGTCACGTGTTCCGCGGCGTACACGACGCCGATGCCGCCCGAGCCGATCTTGCGCCCGATTCGGTATTTGCCGCCCAGGACCGTTCCGGTGAGATCCCCCGGGGTCGCGCCCATCTCACCACGCAGCTCGAGACCGCGCTCGAGAGCCGCGATCCGATTTCGCTCGAAGACGCGCGAGGCTCGGTCCTCCCGCGAGCGATCCCACATGAATCCCGCACTGCCGCCGAGAACTGCGCCGAGCGTCGCTGCGACTGCGCCCGGGACTATGCCGCCGGTAATGGCGACCATGCCTCCGCACGCGGTGGCCGCACCGAGCGCACCGACCAACAGGC
>JBAULD010000858.1:0-4159 GCA_049578005.1 Polyangiaceae bacterium | reverse complement strand
GCACAGAGGGAAAACTTGGCGGACAGGCGGAGGTCGAGGGGGTTGCAGGCGTCTGGAAGAATCTCACGGAGAATGTGAATTCCATGGCCTCGAACCTGACCGATCAGGTTCGAAATATCGCCGAGGTGGCGACTGCCGTCGCTCGGGGGGACCTTTCGCGCAAGATCACCGTCGACGTGAAGGGCGAGATCCTCGCGCTCAAGAACACCATCAACACGATGGTCGATCAGCTGAACGCCTTTGCGTCGGAAGTCTCGCGCGTGGCGCGCGAGGTCGGCACCGAAGGCAAGCTCGGAGGGCAGGCGCAGGTCGGCGGAGTCGCGGGCACGTGGAAAGACCTGACTGACAACGTCAACTCGATGGCGTCCAACCTGACCAATCAGGTACGCAACATCGCGCAGGTGACCACGGCGGTCGCCCGGGGGGATCTTTCGCGCAAGATAACGGTCGATGTGAAGGGTGAGATTCTCGAGCTCAAGAACACCATCAACACGATGGTCGACCAGCTCAACGGATTTGCCTCCGAGGTTTCTAGGGTGGCGCGCGAAGTGGGCACCGAGGGAAAGCTCGGAGGACAAGCCCAGGTGCCGGGCGTCGCGGGCACGTGGAAGGACCTCACCGACAACGTCAACTCGATGGCGTCCAACTTGACCAATCAGGTGCGCAACATCGCCGATGTCACTATCGCGGTCGCCAAGGGAGACCTTTCGAAAAAGATCACGGTCGACGTCCGGGGCGAGATCCTTCAGTTGAAGGACACGATCAACACAATGGTCGACCAGCTCAACGGCTTCGCCTCTGAGGTGTCGCGCGTAGCCCGCGAAGTCGGCACCGAGGGCAAGCTCGGGGGCCAGGCTCAGGTGCCGGGTGTCGCGGGCACCTGGAAGGATCTCACCGACAACGTCAACGCCATGGCTTCGAACCTGACCGGTCAGGTCCGGAACATTGCGGACGTGGCTACCGCGATCGCCCGTGGCGATCTTTCGCGAAAGATCACCGTCGACGTGAAGGGTGAGATCCTCGAGCTGAAGAACACGCTCAACACGATGGTCGACCAGCTCAACGCCTTCGCGTCCGAGGTCTCGCGAGTAGCGCGGGAGGTCGGCACGGAGGGCAAGCTCGGAGGTCAAGCGGTGGTTCCGGGCGTTGCCGGGACGTGGAAGGACTTGACGGACAACGTCAATTCGATGGCTTCCAACCTGACCAATCAGGTGCGCAATATCGCCGACGTGACGATCGCCGTTGCGAACGGCGACCTGTCACGAAAAATCACCGTCGACGTTCGCGGTGAAATCCTGCAGCTCAAGGAGGCCATCAACAAGATGGTCGAGCAATTGCGCTCGTTCGCTTCGGAAGTGACGCGTGTCGCCCGGGAAGTGGGGACCGAGGGTCGCCTCGGCGTCCAGGCCGTCGTGCCCGGGGTCGCCGGCACGTGGAAAGATCTAACGGACTCGGTCAATGCGATGGGAACGAACCTCACCGCGCAGGTGCGCAACATCGCCGAAGTGACGACCGCTGTCGCGCGCGGCGATCTTTCACGCAAGATAACCGTCGACGTGAAGGGGGAGATCCTCGAGCTGAAGAACACGATCAACACGATGGTCGATCAACTTCGGTCCTTCGCCTCCGAGGTGACGCGCGTCGCTCGTGAAGTGGGCACAGAGGGGAAGCTTGGCGGTCAGGCGGACGTGCCGGGGGTCGCCGGTACGTGGAAGGACCTCACGGACTCGGTGAACTTCATGGCAGCGAACCTGACCAATCAGGTGCGTGGGATCGTGAAGGTCGTCACGGCCGTTGCCAACGGCAACCTTCGCCAGAAGTTGACCGTGGAGGCAAAGGGCGAGGTCGCGGCGCTGGCTGAGACCATCAACAATATGACGGATACGCTGGCGACTTTCGCCGAGCAAGTGACGAACGTGGCGCGCGAAGTAGGCGTCGAGGGGCGGCTGGGCGGCCAAGCGAACGTCCCAGGTGCCGCTGGGACCTGGAAGGACCTCACGGGCAACGTGAACCTTCTTGCCGCCAATCTCACCAACCAGGTGCGCGCGATCGCAGACGTCGCCACCGCCGTGACCAAGGGCGACTTGACTCGATCCATCCGGGTCGAAGCCCGTGGAGAGGTCGCAGAGCTCAAAGACAACATCAACACGATGATCGACAATTTGCGCGGCACGACCGATCGCAACCAGGAGCAAGACTGGCTGAAGACCAACCTCGCCAAGTTCACGCGGATGCTGCAGGGACAGCGCGACTTGGTCACCGTGGGCAGGATGCTCCTCTCGGAGCTCGCTCCGCTCGTCGATGCTCAGCAGGGAACGATCTACCAGATGGATCGCAGCGACCCGGGCGAGACCGTCGATCAGTCGACGAAGACCCTGCGCCTCCTCGCTGGTTACGCTCAGCGTGAGGGTCATCCCGACAGCATCGTGCTCGGCGTAGGCCTCGTCGGTCAGGCTGCTGCAGAAAAGCAGCGCATCCTGCTCAATGACGTGCCGCCCCATTACACGGCCATTCACTCGAGTCTCGGCTCGGCACCACCCACCAGCGTGGTCGTGCTCCCCGTGCTGTTCGAAGGCGAAACGATGGCCGTAATCGAGCTGGCGGCTCTGCGGTCGTTCACCAACACGCACCTTCAATTTCTCGACCAGCTGACCCAGTCCATCGGCGTCGTGCTCAACACGATCGAAGCGACGATGCGGACGGAGAACCTCCTGCAACAGTCCCAGCAGCTGACGACCGAGCTGCAAACGCGGCAGATCGAGCTGCAGCAGACGAATCAGGAGCTCGCCTCCAAGGCCAAGCAGCTTGCCGACCAGAACGCGGAGGTCGAGCGCAAGAACAAGGAAGTCGAACAGGCACGCCGAGCTCTGGAGGAGAAGGCGGCTGAGTTGGCGCTCACCTCGAAGTACAAGTCCGAGTTCTTGGCGAACATGTCGCACGAGCTCCGCACGCCGCTCAATTCGATTCTCATTCTGGGCCAGCAGCTCGCGGAGAACGTCGGCGGCAACCTGACGGCCAAGCAGATCGACTTCGCCAAGAACATCCATTCCGCGGGCACAGACCTGCTCACGCTCATCAACGACATCCTCGATCTTTCCAAGATCGAATCGGGTACGGTCACCGTCGAGCCCGAGGAAATCACCTTCTCCAACCTGCGTGACAGCGTCCATCGGACCTTCCACCACGTTGCGGAGACCAAGGGCCTGGGGTTCAACGTCGAGCTCGACCCGACGCTGCCTCGCGCGCTCGTGAGCGACGCGAAGCGCCTCCAGCAGATCCTCAAGAACCTCCTCTCGAACGCGTTCAAGTTCACGGCGCAGGGGTCGGTGGCGATGTCGGTTCGCCTCGTCACCACGGGGTGGAACACGGACCACCCCGTCCTCGGGTCGGCACCCTCGGCGATTGCCTTCATGGTCACCGATACCGGCATCGGTATCGCCGTCGAGAAACAGAAGCTGATCTTCGAAGCATTCCAACAGGCGGACGCGGGGACGAGCCGCAAATACGGCGGCACGGGCCTCGGCCTCGCCATCAGTCGTGAGCTCGCCAACCTCCTGGGCGGCGAGATCCGCCTCCAGAGCAAGCCCGGAACCGGCAGCACGTTCACGCTCTTTTTGCCGGTCGCCTACAACGGCCCGACCCATCGCCAGCTCGCGGCGCCGGGTACGGCCGCGCGCGAACCGAGCGCCATGCCCGTGCTCTCGATCGCGAAAGTCGAGGAGAGCGTGGCCGACGATCGCGAGGACATCCGCGAGGGCGATACGGTTCTCTTGATCATCGAGGACGATCCCCACTACGCGCGAATCTTGCTCGGGATCGCGCGCGTCAAGGGCTTCAAGGCCATCGTGGCGAACCGCGGCCAGCAGGCCCTTTCGCTCGCCCGCGACTACTTGCCCGCCGCGATCAGTCTCGACGTGTTTTTGCCGGACATGCTCGGCTGGACCGTTCTCAACAACCTCAAGCTGGATCCGCGAACGCGTCATATCCCGGTGCAGATGCTGTCCGTCGAGGAACAGCGCCAGCACGGACTGTCGCACGGCGCCTTCACGTACCTCGTCAAGCCCGCGACCACGGGCGAGCTCGAACACGCGTTCGACAGGCTCAAGTCGTACGTCGAGCCCCACACCAAGCGGCTGCTTGTCATCGAGGACAACCGCAC
>JBAULD010000857.1:0-28758 GCA_049578005.1 Polyangiaceae bacterium | reverse complement strand
AGACTGGGGTGCCGAATGAACTCACGTTCCTCAATCCAAGAGGTTCGGGCAACGTAAAGCTACCGCGGCTGACGAGCGAAAAAATTCCCAAGGAGGGCGCAGCCATCACGATTGTGCCCAATACTTTTGAAAAAGTGTGTCCAAGCGCGCAGCACGGTCAGATCGCACAACTCGTGTCGAGCATGAACTCCCTCATTGGGGACATCGAGGGGCAGAAGGCGGTCGAAGGGGGCGACGTCATCACGGAGACGAAGGCGGGTTTGGGCGATGTCGCGCTCAAGCTGGCCGACGCGCTCAACAAGGTGAACTGATCCCCCATGCCAAATCGTAACCGCTGGCGTCGTCGATGCCTGCGGCTACGCATGCATACCCTCTTGCGACAAGCGCCGTGCAGCGCATAGCCCGAGAGATCTTGGTCGTACGCTCGATCAATCCCATCACGCCCCGGTGACGCGCTGCGACTTCTAAGATATAAACGTGCGACGCGGCGGGCAGGGCGGTAGCGAGCGGGATTTGGGCGGCGACTGCTTCGGGATCGCCTGGTTCGAGTCGGCTTGCATCGACGAGTACGGCAATCGAAGTGGCGTCCGCGCTCCACGAGGCCAGTTCGAAAGGCGGCGCCGGTGCGCGCGGGTCGAGAGCGCAGCTAACCAAGCGAAGCGCCTTGGGGCGGTAAGGCATCATTGGGCGGGTTGCCGAGCTCTTTCGGGAACTATCTCCACTTTGACGACGCGCGTTTCGTCGGCTTCACGCACGATGAGCTTCAGCCCATCGACTTGAACCGTGGCTCCTACTTGAGGCACGCGGCCGGCGCGGCTCACAATGAGCCCGCCAAGGGACTCGAACTCTCCGTCGTCGGGGAGGGGCTTGCCTAGCGCTCGCGCCAAGTCGGCGAGGGGTACCGACGCATCCGCGACGACCCGGCCGTCGCCCATCGCTTGAATGGGAGCCTCGATGTCGTGCTCGTCGCGGATGTCGCCTACGATTTCTTCAATGATATCTTCCAGCGTGATAAGCCCAGCGGTTCCGCCAAACTCGTCGCTGACGACGGCCATATGCAGTCGTCTTGAACGCATGTCCTGCAGTATTTTTGCGGCAGACTGGTTTTCGCTCACGAACATGACGGGCGTTCGTGCGATGTCCGAGAGCTTCGTAGTGGACAGGCTGCCTTCCCCGACGAGGGCGAACAAGTCTTTTGCGTTCAGTAAGCCGACGATGGTGTCGATGTTCTCGCGGTAAACGGGGTAGCGAGAATGCTTCTCGACGGCCACTAGGGCGACGACTTCGCGGAGCGAAGTCGAGAGCTCGATTCCGCGGATGTGCCGACGCGGGACCATAACCTCGCGGGCCGTCAAGTCTTTGAAGTCGAGCACTTTGCGGATCATTTCCGCCGGTCCGTTCGCGATTGCTCCCGCTCGCTCGCCCTCGCTGACGACCCATTCGACTTCCGTTTCCGTGATGCGAGCATCCACGGGGTGCGACTTGGGTACGCGACGACCGACCGCCCGGCCGACGATTGCGAGCGGGTCGGCCAGGGGCACGAGCAGCCATTCGAGGGGTCGGAGAAACACAAGGGCGAGGGCGCCCACGCGCTCCGGGCGGCGACGGGCCAGGGTGCTGGCAATCTCCGTAAACGTCCCGTAGGTGAGGACCGCGCCGAGGACGGCCAGCGGAAGTGCAATACGGTCGAGTCCGGCCCCACGGGCGACTTCGTTTAGTAGTACCGTGGCTGCGCTAAGCGCGACCACTCTTCCCACCAGCCACCGAGACAGGACGCGCAGAGGGTCATCTGTGAAACGGCGGAAGGCCGCTCCCAAGGGGGTAGCGGTCAATGCCTGCATCCTCCCGTCGGGGATCTCGCTGAGGGCGGCGTCACCAGCGGCGAAGAGCGAGCCGACGGCTGTGGCCGATGCCGCCGCAAGGAGTTGTACGACGAACCCTCCTGGACCGGCGTTCACGAAGGCCAACCTTCTCGCATGGGTCTCGCGCCCCCGGCGCGCACCCGTCTTCGGAGGCTAACCCAGTAGGCGCAGGGGTCAAGCGGGAGGATAACGCGACGCGGCAGCCTGGGCGGCCGATGCGCCGTTTTCAGGTCCCCGCCAAGACGCGCATCACGTTTCCGCGAAGGATCTTGCCGATTGTCCGTTCGTGGAGTCCGGCGCGAAGGAGCGCGTCGGTCAGAAGGGGGAGTCCCCGAGGGTCGCGGAGCTCGCGTGTCGGGATGATCATTCCGTCCCAGTCGCTACCTAACGCCGGCGTGTCTTCGCCGACCACGTTCAAGATGTGAACGAGGTGCTGGACTACCGGTTCGAGTCCGTCCCCGCCAAGGTAACGAGGGAAAAATATGACGCCGATGACCCCTCCCTTCTTCGCTACGGCTCGGAGCTGATCGTCGTCGATGTTGCGCCAGTGCCGGTGCGCTCCGAGCACGCCCGTGTGACTGACGATGGGAGGCTTCGTCGCGGTCGCGCAAGCGTCGAGGAAGCCTCGACGGTTGATGTGTGACAAATCGACGAGAACGCCGGCGGATTCACAACAGCGGACGAGCTCGAACCCGAAAGGGGTGAGACCCTCCCCGTCCCGTCGGCCCTGTCCGTAGGCTGGGTACCCAGCATCGTTCGCCGTGAAATGCATGAAGCCGAGGTAACGCACGCCGCGTCGAGCAAAGGACTCCACGCGATCGAGCTCGCCCTCGAGCGCATGCGCGCCTTCGATTCCGAGGAGAGCCCCGATCACCCCATCACGACGACAGGCTTCGACCTCGCCAGCGCTCCGTACCAGTCGGAGTTCGTGCGGGCTGCGTTCGGCGGCCTGCAGTATAAGGTCGATCTGCTCGTGCACGACATTCGAGAGCCCGCGCATTCGCTTCGTGACCGGCAGGGAAACCAGTCCAAAGAACTGTGCTCCCATGCCGGCGTCGCGCAGGCGGGGCAAGTCGACGTGACCTGCGAACGCTGCCCGCCATAGGGGAGGTTCGTGGCGGACGTGGACGTCGTAGCCCAGCCACCGCGACCAAAGGAGTGTGTCGGCGTGAAGGTCGATCGGCGGGTACGCGGCGTGTAGAGCGCGTGCATCGGGCGACCCCAGCATGGGCGCAATGTAGCGCGGGCAACCGGGTTGGCCGCTAGTTGACACGCCTTGCGTCGCCGTTATCGTCCGGGCTGTGCCGGTTGAGTCGATGTAGAGGACAGATGACGCGGCTGGTTGAAAACGTGCTGGATCTCGTGGGAGACACTCCTCTCGTCGCGATCCGCGTCCTCGCGAAGGAGCGGCGGGCGGCGGTGTGGGCCAAGATGGAGCAGGCGAACCCAGGCGGCTCCGTGAAAGATCGAATTTGCCGCGCCATGGTCGAGGATGCGGAGCGTAGCGGCCAGCTCAAACCCAACGGAGTGGTCGTCGAGCCGACGAGTGGCAACACGGGAATCGGGCTCGCTCTCGTCTGCGCGGTCCGTGGCTACCGATGCATTCTGGCGATGCCCGAGAGTATGAGTTTGGAGCGTCGTCAGCTCCTCGAGGCGTTCGGCGCCGAGGTCGTGCTGACCCCTTCGGACCAGCAGATGGAAGGGGCCGTCGCGAAAGCGCGCGAGATCGCCCAACGTACGCCGGGCGCGTTCATGCCCCAACAGTTCGACAATCCGGCCAATCCACGGGCGCACGCGGAGAGCACGGCTCGCGAAATCATCGATGCGATGCGACCGCTGCGGATCGACGCCCTTGTGGTCGGAGTCGGGACAGGCGGGACCATCAGCGGCGTAGGAGAGGTGCTGCGTCGGGAGCTTTCGCCTGCGCCTCGCATCATCGGGGTCGAGCCCGAGTCGTGCGCGACCATTTCCCGGGGCGAGCGCGGTCCGACGAAGATCCAGGGGCTCGCTGCCGGCTTCATTCCGAAGAATTACCATTCGTCCGTGGTCGACGAGATGCGAACGGTGGCAGACGCCGATGCGTGGCGAACCAAGGTGCTTCTCGCGCGTCGCGAAGGACTTCTGGTGGGCATTAGTGCCGGTGCGGCCGTGCACGCCGCGCTGGAGGTCGCTCGCGAACTCGGTCCGGGGAGAAACGTCGTGACGGTTCTTCCGGACACTGGCGAGCGCTACTTCAGTCTCGAGGAGTACTTTCCCGAGGTTTGCGCGTGAGTCGCCGCGAGTCTCGAGTGCTCGTCGTTGGTGTCGGCGGGATTGGTTGTCCCGCGGCACTGGCCCTGGCACGCGCGGGCATCGGGACGATTGGGCTCTGCGACGACGATGAGGTGGAGCGAGTGAATCTCCACCGCCAGGTCTTGTTCTCCGATTCCGACGCGGAGACGCGAAGGCCGAAGATCGAGGCCGCTGCGGACGCCTTGCGCGCCGCCGCCCCCGGTCTCGATGTGCTTCTGCACCGCTCTCGGTTTCTTCCGAGTAACGCGATGGACTTGGTGCGCGGATACGACGTCGTCCTCGAGGGAGCGGACAATTACGCAACGAAGTTCTTGGCCGCCGACGCGTGCGCTTTGGCCGGCGTTCGAGTGGTCCACGCGTCGGCTGTGCGCTGGGTGGCAACGGCCTTTGCAGTCGGTGCCCGCGCGCGACCCTGCTATCGCTGCCTCTTCGAAGACGTGCCCGCGAACGGGGGGTTGGGCTGCGCGCAAGCCGGGGTGATGGGGCCTGTGGTCGGTGTTATTGCTGCCGCTCAGGTCGACCTCGCGCTCGCCATGGTCGACGGCATCGAGGTGGAAGCGCAGCTCGTGACGTACGATGGCCGGACGAACGTGCTCCGGCGCCGTGCAATTGGCTCTCGTCCGGATTGTGCGCTCTGTGGCGGCGAGGCACGCATTCGTCGCATCGAGCCCCAAACGTACTTGGCGCACGCGTAGCGGCGCCGAAATAGAGGAGAGAAGGGTTCTATGGAAACAATTGTCCGAATTCCGACGCCACTTCGAACGCTGACCGGAGGTGCGGACGAGGTCACGGCCTCCGGCAAGACTGTGGGCGATGTAATCGAAGACCTAGAGCGCAAGCACCCCGGTATTCGCGAGCGTTTGCTCGACGAAAAGGGTGTGCGTCGCTTCGTGAATATCTATGTCGGCGAGGAAGACGTACGCTTCCTCGACGGGCTTCGCACGGCTCTCAATGCCGGGGATCAAATCAGCATCGTTCCGGCGATCGCCGGGGGCTGAGGCGCGGATGGACCGCTACGCTCGCCAAGCGAGGCTCGCGGAGGTCGGCGTCGCCGGGCAAGAGCGCATTCTACGCACGTTCGCCGATGTCCCGCTCGATGGGGCCGCGGGCGACGTGGCCGCTCGGTATCTCGGAGGTGCAGGGGTGGCAAGCGTCCGGGTGCGCGACGGGTCGATCGCGGAGGCAGCCCGGCGGATCGCGCCTGCGCTGATCGTCGTCGTCGACCCGACGCTCGCCGTTGAATCGGACGGGGATGCGTTCGACCTCCGCGATCCGGCCTGTCGCGATCTCGCCCGAGGTGCGTGCGTTGCCCTGCGCGTCCTTCGGGCATCGATCGGTCTCGAGCCGTTCCCCGCAGCTTCGGACGGGCGTTCGTGAGTCGCTGGCACGCCCGCCGTTTCGAGTCGGTGATTGACGCCGTGGGCAATACGCCCACGGTCCGTTTGAATCGGGTCTCGCGACACACGCCGGACGTCGAAGTGTGGGCAAAGCTGGAGTTCGCCAACCCGGGCGGCAGCGTCAAAGATAGGCCCGCGTTGCGCATGATTCAGGACGCCCTGGCCGACAAACGCATGACCCGCGACAAGATCCTCATCGACTCGACGAGTGGGAACACGGGCGTTGCCTACTCGCTCTTCGGGGCCGCGCTCGGCCTGCGCATTCGGCTGGTCATGCCTTCGAATGTGAGCAAGGCGCGAAAGGACATCGCTCGAAGCTTCGGCACCGAGATCGTTTACAGCGATCCCATGGAAGGGTCCGACGGGGCCATCCGGCTCGCGCGCGAGCTCGTTGCCAAGGAGCCCGATACGTATTTTTACCCCGACCAATACTCGAACCCTTCGAATTGGCGTGCGCACTACGACGGTACGGGACGAGAGATTCTCGAAGACCTGGGACCGCGGCTAACGCATTTCGTCGCAGGGCTCGGGACTACGGGAACGATGATGGGCTGCACGCGGCGCATCAAGCGCGACGCTCCCCGTGTCGAATGCGTCGCCGTGGAACCGGCAGATGCTCTCCACGGCCTCGAGGGTCTCAAGCACATGGCGAGCAGCCTCGTTCCACCGATCTACGATGCGAATGTGCCCGATCGCATCCTTCCCGTGAAGACGGAAGACGGGTGGGACATGGCGGATCGGCTCGCGCGCGAAGAGGGGCTTCACGTCGGTCATTCGTCGGGTGCAAACGTCTTCGCCGCGATCCAAATCGCGAGCGAAGTGCAGAAGAGCGGCCGAAGCGGTTGTGTCGTCGCGATCGTGTGTGACCGTGGAGATCGCTACTTTGCTCCGATGAAATGGGAGCGCCGGTACGTATGGTAAGGGTGAGTCACGATGCGGGGTGAGCAATGCGCGACGTAGATCGGCACCCGTGGGTCCGAGGCAACTTGGTGGTCGATCGAGGGGTGCTCGAAGAGGTAGACGAGGAGGCTCGTCGTGCGTACGGGCGCGACGAGGAAAGCTGCGGCTTTCTGGTGGGCCCGGCGTCCGACCCGAGCGGCATCGACGGGCTCGTTCCCATGGTGAACCGAGCCAATGCGCTGCATCGTCTCGATCCCGATAGTTATCCGCGCACGGGGAGGATGTACTTCGACATCGATTCGATGAAATTCGAATCCGCGATCCGCCGCGGGGAGGCGGCCGGCCGGCCCGTTAAAGTGCTCTACCATTCGCATCTGGACGCGGGCGCATACTTCTCGCAAACCGATGCCGACGTGGCGAAGATGGGACAGGGCGAGCCGCCCTGGGATCTCGCGTATCTGGTGACGAGCGTGGTCGGTGGGCGGGTGGACGACCGCAAGCTATTCGTTTGGGATCCTGAAGTCCGCGATTTCGTTGCAAGCGGCCTGACCGTCCGGGAACGCGATCGGGGCGTCTGAAGATGGCGAGGCCGGCCGGACCTGCGCGTTTGGCGGCGACGTGTGCGATTGCTGGGGCCATGGTTTGCTGTCCGCGCGGGGCACGGGCCGAGCTCCACGAAGCGGTGGAGCGGGTGGCCGAGGCTTGGCGATCGGTGGGAGCTGCCGTCGCCGTCGACAAGACGCGTTTTCTGACCGATGACAGCGATGATCAACGCCCTGTCGTCATTACGCTCCCCGACGTGCCTGAAGGAGAGTGCACGACGGTCGTCTTGCTTGGCGCGCGCGGTCTGGGGTTTCACGCGCGCTTGTCGGACGGCCCGGGCGAGGATACCGAGGCGAAGCGACTGTCGAGCATGGCGGGGGTGATCTCAATCGAGCGCTGCGGAGATGCTCCGCCCCGGCGAGCGATGGTGGCCAGCGACTCGGGTCGGGGGGCGCTCGAGATCGTCGTAGCGCGCTCCTCGAAGCCTCTGCCGCCTTTGCGGTCGGTACTGCCCGAGCGGTCGGGCGGTGCTCTCATGCCCGTTTCGGAGCCCGGCGCCCTCCCCGCACTCCCACCGCCGGAAAAGCGCGCCGAAATCGCTGAGGGGCGGGCGACGCGCGACGGCGCCACGATCGCCACGCGCGCGACTTGGCAAGCAGGAGTCGACGGAACTGGTGGCGGACGAGAGATCCTCGATCCCGGGTGCCACACGCTTCAGCTCTTCGCCCTGGACCCCCGCGCGTCGATGGCGTCGCGACGCGGCAAGCTCGATCTGGACGCGGAGATGCGAGACGAGGCAGATGACCGAATTCTGGCCCGCGATCACAGCGATGCCCCCGACGCTCAGCTCGAAGCATGCGTCGGTGATGCCACCCATGTCGAGGTCGCTTTTGCGGGTTCGCCGCCGAGCGCACCCGTGCTGGTCGCCCACTTCGCGTGGCAGCTTCCAGATCATCTTCCGACGCTCTGGGGTGGGGAGGCGAGGGGGCGGATGGCGCACGTTCTTCTCGCCCGGCATGTCGCATCGCTCCCTCGGGCGCCCGTGATGCTCGCGCAGGGGGGGTCGGGCGTGACGCCCATCCCGCTCTCCATCGAACCAGGCGGCTGCTATCTCGGCGTGACCACGCGCACGAAAGAGGCTGCACGAGCGATCGGCCTTCGCGTTCACGTTGGTTCGAACGATGCGTTCGACGATCGAGGCATCGACGCGGACGGCGCCGCGGTGGCGTTTTGCGCCGGCAGCCGGTCGCACGCACTCGCGGAGGTCGAAGCGCGCGGCACACAAATGCTCGGGTGGGGCTTCGCGCTTTTTCGCCTTCAGTCGGGCGTCTGGGAGGTTCCCCGGTGAAAGTCGGAATCGTCTTTGCGGTCGTTTTGGGTGCCTGCGCGCCGCACGCGGTGCCTGCGGTGCCGAGCGGCCCGCCTCCTGTCGCCGCGCCGCGCGTGACCGCTGGAAGTCTCGATCCCCGATCGCTCTTGGGCGAGGTGCCGGCGAGAGCGACGAGGTTGGGGGCCGGCGCGCCAGCCCTCGTCTCTTCTTCCGAGGCGATCGAAAATGACTGGGTCGGCGGCTTCGTCGACGTACCCAGCGACGATTGTCTGCTCGGCTACGCGCGCGGCTCTCCTTCGATCGAAGACGTCGATGTTGCGATCTATTCGGAGGAGGGTACGCAGCTGGCCGCGGACGAAGGGAGGGACGTGCATCCGACTGTGCTCTTGTGCGTTCCCCATCCCGATCGCGTGTACGTCGCCGCGCATGTCGTGGGAGGCGAGGGGCTCGTGGCGGTCGGCGCTCAGCTCGTTCCCAAAGAGCGTGCCCTCATCGTGGCTCGGGCGCTCGGCGCCCGAGGGGCAATCGCGGAAGGTCCCCGGCCGGCGGACGCATGGCCGGGACTCGACGATTCCGTCCGTGCCCACAGGCAAGCTCTTGGAGGCACCTGGGAAGAGTTCAAACGCGTCGCGCTTTCGGTCGACGCGCGGCTTCCGACGTTCGTGTCCCTTCCGATCGAAGCGGATCAATGCGTGGACGCCGTGATCGTGCCTGATGCAGACGTCGCGCTTCTGGATATAGAAGCTTTCGATGGGGACGGGCGCGTCATGGCGCGGGCTCGCGACGGCATGGGAGTGCGTACGTTGACCGTGTGTTCGCCGATATCGATGCCTGGGTCGTTGTCCGTGCGGCCTCACGTCGGACGGGGCCTCGCGGCAGTTGTGCTTTCCCGCGCCCGCAGCGACGTCGCGCGTGACCTCTCCGCGCGCCCCGACGTGGCGTGGACGGCCGGCAGCCAACCGCTTGAAATCGCCCGAGTCGAGCGCGACGCACTCTTGGCGAAGGGCGGCTACGGGGCCGCGCTGGCGGTAGCGAGCGGCATGCTCGTCCTCGGCCGGCGCGTAAGCGTGCCGCTAGACGCAAAGGGGTTGGGAAGCGCGTGTGCACGTATCGACGTCGTGGCGGGCGCGCCTCTTGCGTTGATCGACGCGCATGTCTGGGACGATGCCGGATCGCTTTTGGCCGCGGCCGAGGCCTCCGCAACGCTCACACTTTTTGCGTGTGCGCACGGTACAGTCCGACTCGAACTCGAGACGCGTGGCAGGCCGGGGCCATTCGCCGTTACGATGCGACCAGAGCGGTGGAAGGACGCGGCGTTCTCCGCCCATCCGCTGGCGGCTTCCCGCATGTTGGCCCGAGCCGCTGCCGGCCCGGATATGTTGCTCGATGGAAAAGAAGCGCCGGTGCGCGAACTTTTGCTCGATCCGGCTCGCGTGGTTGGCTGGACAGAAAACATACCAGGAGGCCGCTGCGTCCGGGTGACCGTCGGAGTCCAGGGGGAGGGCGCCGGGATCGAATTGCGTGCTCTCGACCCGGTGGATGGCACGGACTTCGATCGCTCGGAGGCGCCCAACGCGGCATCCGTTCGCGCGTGTGCGCCCTCCGGAATCGCGCGGGACGCGAGATTCGAAGCACGAGCCTCGGCAGGTCACCTCGATGCCATCGTGGGTGAGCGGACCACCGGAAATTAGGCGTCGGCATTCCGCTGGCACTGATCTTGTCCATCCCGAGACGGTGTAGAGACGGCGAAGCGGCGAACTCTGCGTGTAGGGTGCGCAGCCTGAGGTGGACATACATGGGCTCTAAGAACATTAGCCGCGTTATCTTCGTCGTAACTTTGGGCACTGCACTTGCAGCCGCCGCGTGCAGCTCGGACGATTCGACCGCGCCTGCCCCCACGATGGACGCAGGTCCCGATGGCACTGTGGACGGCGGAGACGCCGGAGACGCCGGGAATCCTGATGGTGGTGGCAGCGACAGCGGTTCGGACGGCGGTGACGCCGGGCTGACCGAGGGCGGTGGCGACGGCGGAGGACGTGACGCCGAAGCCGGAAGCAGCGCGAGCGACGCAGGCGTCGGCGAAGCCGGCGATGGCGGCAAGGAAGCTGGCGACGGCGGCAAGGAAGCTGGCGATGGCGGTGGCAGTGAGGCCGGCGATAGCGGTAGTGAGGCGGGGGATAGTGGCGGCAGCGAGGCGGGCGACAGCGGCAGCGACGTGACCGACGCCGGAAGCGACGTGACGGAAGGCGGCGGCGACGCGAGCGGCGACGACGGCTCGACCGACGGGTCCGGCGAAGCGGGCTGATCTCCGTCCGAGACGACAGCGTGCCCGCCTCTGCAGGTGCAGAGGCGGGTCATGCAATCCCCGCAATATTCCGGATCTAGGAGCCCGCGAGCCGCGCCAGCATGGCGTCGGCGCGCCGGGTGTCGACGCCGCCGATGCACAGCTTCGACCCGTCACGAGGGATGAACAGCACCCGGCAACGTCCGCGAGCGCTCGGCCAGATGCTCGAGAGGGCAAAATCCATCGCCACGCCCACCGCAACAATAGCGATGCCTGAGGCAAGGAGAGACGGGGATGCTGCGCGGACGCCGTCGACGAACGCCGAGACTCCGAGGTAGCTGCCGACTGCCAGCGATAGGAGGCCCGCGTAGAGTGCCATCCGAGGGTATCTCACCTCTCGAGACGCGCGAAGAAGCGCGGAGCGCGGAAGCAGCACGTCGCGGTCACGCATCGTGCGGCCCAAGAGCTCGATGCGCCACCGAACCCGGAGGCCACCGCTTTCGCCCTGGTCCACGACGATCACCTCGGCCGGTCGCTTGTAAGCCAACGCAACCTTGGCAAAGAGGCGCGCTGCGTGCATGACGAACATGATCCCGCTGACCGCCAGCAACGTCGTGGCAACCGGCCCATGTGGTGCCGGCGACATTTCCCCCAAGACCGGCTCGATTGCCCCTGCCCCCGCCGACCGACCGGCAAGCACCCGCGCGAGCTTGCCGTCGCGGACGTCCCCAGCGAGGATCGCCGCTTGTTTGGTTGCCGATCGACTGCTTGATGACGCGAGCGCGATCCCACCGAGCAGTGCTTCACCCCGCGCAAACGCCTGGGATGACGCCTGATCGATGCGACGAACTCGATCTGCGATTGCGTCCCACAGGCCGTCCGCCTCGGCCCCAAGCGCGTGGTCGATCAGCCCCGTGGCATCGAAAGGCGTGTGAACCGCAAGCCACAAGAGCTCGTTGGCGAGCCGATCTTCCTCGTCTCGGTTCGTCGGCGGGAACGTCGCGACTACGCGCGCGGCAAGAGCGCAGGCGAGCGCCCTCCCCGGGTCGTCCTCCGGCCCCCGCTCGAGGACGTCGAGCGCATTTCCGTAAGGCGTCGAAGCATCCTCGCGCGAGATACGCATCTCGACCGCGAGTTTTCCAATCTGCTCTCGAGGGGCCTCGATCCGCTTGTGCTGAAAGGCGGCCGTCATCAGCGACCGCGTGATGGCAGCCAGATCGGCGGCGCGCGGATGCTTCGACAGAGCGTCGTAAGCGCGAGCGTCAGCGTCGACCCGCATCTATCAAGTGGCCCGTGTGTACTCCAGCACCGACCCGAAGTCGAGCCTGCACGGGGGCGTCTTGGCGCGAATTTGGCCCTGCGATGCCCAATCGCATATCTCGTTTTGAGAACCGAGGGAAACCATGCAAACGAGGGATGACGTGCTGGAAGAGCTCCGAACGATGTTTCGCAATGTCCTCGCCGATTCGGTAGCCGGCGGAAACCATTCTCGCATATCGCGCGGTCGCGGGTGCGTCGACGGGTATATGCGCGCGCTTCTCGACCTCGGCGTTGCGACACGCGGGGAGCTGGTCCAGCTCATCGCGACGGAGCGCGAGCGTGCCGCGGGGCCGGCGGTGCGCACTATCGACTGCGCTTAGAGCTCAAGTTTAGCGACAAAGCGCGAGCGAAGCGCTTGAAAGGCGGTGCGCCCTGCGATCGCGGGCTACGCGGACGGTAAGGGCAAGTCGCCGCCGTAGTCGACGAGCCGCATGAAGGAGGTCATGCGCGCAGCCAGCTCGGGGCGCCCGATTGCAAGCAATCGGGCTGGCCCCACGCCTTCTACGCAGAAGCTCCCAAGCGCGGCCGCATAAAGCATCGCCCTACGGAGCGCCGAGGACGACCACTCTCCGTGGAGCGAGGCCAGATATCCCATCAAGCCGCCGGAGAACGAGTCACCCGCACCCGTTGGGTCGAGAACTTCTTCGAGCGGGTAGGCGGGCACGAAGAAAATGCCGGCAGCGTCGAAAAGGAGTGCGCCGAATTCGCCTCGCTTGATGACAAGCATCTTCGGACCGCGCTTTCGAATGTCGGCGGCAGCTTTGACGAGGTTGTGGATGCCCGAGAGCTGACGGGCTTCTTCGTCGTTGATGATGAGTAAATCGATACGCCGGAGCATATCGCCGAGCGCTGCCGGCTCGCGTTCGATCCAGAAGTTCATCGTGTCTGCCGCGACGAGCCGGGGCCGCCGGACCTGTTCGAGCACGCTCACCTGGAGCGTCGGGTGGATGTTGCCGAGGAGGACGAACGAGCTGGCTCGGTAGGCCTCGTGAATCTTCGGCGAGAATTGCCCGAAGACGTTGAGTTGGGTGTCCAGCGTGGTGCGACTCGCAAGATCGCTCGAGTAGCGGCCGTGCCACCGGAATGTGCGTCCCATGACCCGCTCGACCCCAACGGTGTCGACGCCTCGAGATCGAAGCTCCGTCAAATGAGCGTCCGGAAAGTCCTCGCCCACGATTCCGACGACGCGTACTCCGCCGCGCGTGACGAGCGACGCGGCGAGCGAAGAATACGTGGCGGAGCCGCCGAGAACGTTGCGGTATTCGCCGGAGGGCATGTCGAGGTCGTCGAACGCGATCGATCCGACGATGAGAAGCGATTCGGGGCCGGTGCTCACGGGACTGCCACTCCTTTTTTCTGCGCTGAAACCGATGCTTACTGCAAGCGTCCCGTTCGCAAAAGCGATTCTGCGAGCGCCGCGCGGCGCTGCCGCCGTGCCCGCTCGGCCACGGCAATCGAGCGAAGCTCGTCGAATGCCCTTTGCACGTCGTCGTTCACGACAAGATAGTCGAAGAGCGCGTAGTGCTCGATTTCGCGCTGGGCGCCGGCGAACCGCCGGGACAAGACGTCTTCGGTCTCGCTGGCGCGGCCGCGAAGGCGCCGTTCGAGCTCGTGCATCGACGGGGGGAGAATGAATACCGCGACGACGTCGTCCACTTTCGAACGGATCTGACGCGCGCCCTGGTAGTCGATGTCGAAGATCATCCCCGAGCAGCCGGGCGTCACCCTCGCTCGGTCGATCTCTGCGATCGAGGTGCCATAGAGGTTGCCGTGCACTTCGGCCCATTCGAGAAAGGCGCCTTGTGCGACGAGTTCTCGAAATCGAGCCCGGTCCACGAAGTGGTAATCGCGTCCGTCGACTTCGCTGTCGCGCGGGGCGCGAGTCGTATGAGACACGCTGAAGCGAAGATCGACGCACCGCTCGAGGAGCATGCGCGTCAGCGTGGTTTTCCCGGCCCCGCTCGGGGACGACAAGACAAGGAGAAGAAAGTCGCTGTAGGAGCTCATTCGACGTTCTGCACCTGTTCGCGCATCCGTTCGATCTCTGCCTTCACCTCGACGACGGCGTGCGCAATCTTGGCGTCGGGGCTCTTGGCTCCGATGGTGTTCGCCTCGCGTGCCATCTCCTGGAGCAAGAAATCGAGGCGGCGGCCGACCGCGTCGTCGCCGGAGAGCAGGTCGACGAATTGGGTGCAGTGGCTTTCCATTCGGGTCAATTCCTCGCACACGTCGCTGCGCTCCGCAAAGAGTGCGATTTCTTGCTCCAACCGCGCCCCGTCCACCTCGAGTTCCGTCGCGGCGCGCAATCGGTCGGCACGCTCCCGCAGCCTGCGGCGGTGCGTCTCGAGGACATCCGGCGCTCGCTGGCGAATTCCTTCGGCGAGGTGCCGCACGCGCGCGACCCGTTCTGTCAAGTCGTGGTGCAACGCGTCACCCTCGTGCGCGCGCATCTCGTCGAGAGCAGAAACGGCGGCCTCGAAGGCGGCGCGCGTGGCCTCACGCAAGCGCTCGAGCTCTCGGTCGCCCGACGAGACGAAGAGATCGGGGACCGCGGCGAGGAGCGAGAGGGGTACGTCGAGCCCCGGGGCGAGTTCGTCGCGTAGCTCGCAAAACGCGCGGTAAGCGCTGCGCGCTCGCTCTCGATCGAGGGCAGGCGCACCGAGGGCGATGCCGTCGACGCGCATCGCAACTTCGTAACGGCCGCGCGAGAGCCTTTCTCGAGCCAGGAGTTCCACGAACCCGGCGAGGTCCCCCAGGTCGCGGCCCATTCGCACCCTCACGTCCAAAAACCGATGATTCACGCCGCGGATCTCGACAGCGACCTTGCCCGTAGCCAGGGGAGCCTCACCGAGGCCAAAGCCCGTCATGCTGCGCATGCGTCCCTGACGCTACGCCGATTTTCCGTCGGGCTACAGCCCTTTGCGTCGTCTGACTTGGTCGAGGACGCGGTTGTATTCGACCTCCCAGTCGCGAGTTCCTTCCTTGAGGTGGCGCAGCTGGGCGCGCACCTCGGCGTCGACGGTCGAATCGACAGCCATGTGTTTTTTGAACACCGGTGCCATCTTGCGGCGGAGCTCGACGTCGGCGGCGTACACTTCGTCGACGTTGTTCGAGTGCATCAGCATCTCGACGACCTGATCGAGGAGGTAGTCGAGAGCCTCGTCTCCGAGCTTGATTCCCTTTTCTTCGGCTGCCAGGGCTCGCAGTCGCTGGTAGTCCGCCGGCGGCTTGCCCGTGCGCTCGAGCAGGTCCTTCGCGCGATCGTTTATCTCGCGCTCGTCGGCCAAGTACTGATTGAGCACGGCAGCGATGTCGCTTTCTACTTCCTTTGGGCTCTCTGCCTCGATGTCCTTGGCCGCCACCAGGGCGCGGACGACTTCGGTCGCGATGGCCGGAACCTTGCCGCTGTAAAGACGCATGACGGTGGCATACCCCGACGCGCGCGCGGACGCGACCACGAGTTGAACGCGGCGCGCCTTATTTCCTCTTTCGGGCGTCGGGAGGCGGAGAGGACCCTTTCGAGTCCGCTTCTCCAGTCCCGCCGAGCTGGAGTCGGCGCATGACCGCCTTCTTCTGTCGCTCCTTGTACTTTGCGTGCGAGGCCTCGCCGAGCTCGTTGTGCGCTTCGGTGTCCCGGTCGACGATCTGGAATTCGCAGATGACGAAGATGACGTTTCCGAGCGTCGGCGCGCTCGGCGGCGCTCGTTCGAGGATGCGCTTCGGCAAGCGCACGGGCATGTCGACGACGAAGTGAATGACCCGGGAGGTCTGGGCCGAAAACTGGTTCTCGCTCGGCGTGAAGTCGTCACCGACGCTGCCGTGTACTTGCATCTCGCCGAGAAGGCCCTTGAGCGAAGTCTTCTCGAGGTACGACTTGAAGGAGAAAACCGAATTGATGCTCTGACCGGGGACGACGTAATTGAAAGGAAAGAGCTTCGTGGTGAGGTACTGCACGATAGGGAAAATGTCGTCGCGCGATCGCGTGACGATACGGAACCGCAGCTTGTCGAAAATTTGTGCGGCGATAGTCTCTTGCTTCGATAAGAGCTTCGTGATGAGCGAGTCTTTGTTCTTTCGGCCGCCGACGAACTCGATGATTGGAAAGCCTGCCGCCAACATCCCCCCGATCACGCGGTAAACCTTCTCCTCCACGATGTGGAAGACTTCCTGGTCGGACATCGGGAGCACGAACAAGAGCTCGCGTCCGTCGAGATGGTGAATGATGTGCATGCATTTGAGAATTGTGCACGCGCACATCGCGCGATGGCCGCGACCGGAGGCCAGGAGGACGAGCTCGGGTACCGTCGCGCGCTCGATCGGGCGCGGAATCGGATATTCGAATTGGCGTCGCAGGTAGGCAATCGCCTCCCCCTTGACGTGTTCCATACGCACGCGGTCGGCAGGGTCTTCAGGGCGGAGCTCGTGCGCGGCCAGAAACGCCCGGACCTCGCCTTCGCTCGCAAAATCAAGTCGGCGCCAATCGATGACCGAGTCGCCACGGAGCACGAGGCGCACGGACTCCAGGTCGGCGAGCGTGAACTGGTCGAGCGGTCGGAGACTCTCGACGGCGTCCCGGTTGACGTCGTTCATGGGCGTGTTTGCGCGCGTCGTCTCCCGACGTTAGCGCAAAGCCAGGCCCCCCGCGCGCGCGCTGCCCACCCTATCGCGGACGACCGGTAAGGTCGGGCGCGTCGGTCACGGGAGCGGCTGGGTGGTGGCGCCCCAACGCAAGCGTCCCGAAGAAGATGCAAAGCGTCACCGCGAGCACGGCACACTGGCCCAAGAACGCGCCCGAACATCCGGCGACAGCGATTGGCGCGAAGGCTACGAAGTACCAGGGGGTCAGCTTCATGCGTTGTGGGGTCTCCGGCGTGGACGTCGAACTGCTGAGAGCTCTACATGTGGGCGAGATTACGACATCTGGTGGCGGAGAGCCAAACTTCTACCGATGAGCCGCCGGCTAATGCAAGCCGAAACCGACAAGCGCGGTTCCACTCGTTTCCCGGGCGGCGCATCGACGCGCGTTGCAAGTGCCCGCGTGCGGGACTCGCCACTCGCATCAAGTACTGGCAAAACGGAGAAAGACGTCATTCACGACGCAGGGCGAGGAGCCGTGCGGCGTGACCAAATCGCCCGTTGAGGAGGCTAGAAGACACGGGGGGCAAGTAGGCGAGGCAAGGGGAGAAGATGGCTCGGCGGCTGTGTGCGCCTGTCAGCTGCGCGAAGGAATCCTTCGAAGCTTGTGGCAGCGGGAGCGAGGATCTATCGTGGTCCTGTGGCCGCTTGCACGTTTCGACCACGTGGGGATGCCTGGTCGAAGCCGATGCAGCGGGCGTTCACCGCGTCGGCGCTGGCAGCGACGCTCGGGGGCTGGGGTTGCACGACGGTGGACCCGGGCCCGAACTTCTCGATTGCGGACACGAGTTTCGATGCCGACTATTTTTACTGTCACGTCGAGCCCCAGTTCATCTTCGCGAAACACTGCGGGCCGGGTGATCCCGGCGACTCGAATAGCTGCCACTTCACGCCGTCGGCGGTGAGCGGCATGGTGCTCCTCGATCATCCTCCCGTCGATTGCGGAGGGGGGGATCATCCCGTCGATACGACCCAGATCGGCATCGGCAGTCCGGCGCAGAGCAACTTGGAGGCGGCCTCCTTCGAGATGAGCAAAGACTATATGACCGCTCCTATCTACGTGCGCCCAAGCGGTAGCGGAAATGCTCCTTATCACCCCCGTCAGATCTTCGATCCGAGCGACGTGACGGTCGTCCAGCTCCTGTCGACCTGGGCCAGCAAGTGAGGGGCGCCTCGGCGTGGAGCGTGCGGACGATGCTCGCGGCATCGTGCGCAGTGGCGGTGCCCGAGCCCGCCCGCGCCGCCGAGGACGCCCAGGCTTTTGCGCGGGTCGTCGTCGACGCCGCAGAGCTGAGGACCGGGGCGGGCGTCAGCTATCGCGTGATTTACGTGGCTCACCGCGGCGAGACGTTCGCACTCGACGGCCGGCCGGGCGCGGGTTTTTGGCTCCGGGTTCTTCTCGACGACGGTCGCGTGGCCTACGTGCTCGGCGACGAGATACAGCCGTACGCCGTGATCCCTGGTGAGCCCGGAGCGCCCTCGCGTCCGGGCATTTTCGCGCCGCCCCCACTCGTCGGTTCACGCGGAGGGCTCGCACTCGTCGGGGGTATGTTGAGCATCCCCGTGGCCACCGGGGCCGTCCAGCGGTTCGGTTATGTCGAGGCGCGCCCGTCGCTCGTGCTCCACGAGACCTTTGCCCTCGAAGGTTTCGTCGGCGATGGCTTGACCAGTGACGGGGCGCAGCTTCTCTACGGCGGAGGCGCCGCGGTGTACCTCGCGCCCCGCTGGATCGTGTGCCCGTTCGTCGGTCTATTCGTCGGAGGCCTGAGCATCGTTCGCAATCCCGACTCTTTCGTCCTCAAGAACGAGGACATGTACCTCGCGCGGGCCGGAGGCGGCGTCCTTTTCGCCCTCCGCAACCGAATCCTCGTCCGTCTCGAGGCCACGAACTTGTCGCTGTTCACGGCAGAAACATACAAGAACGCGCAGACCTACTCGGGCGGTCTGGGCGTGTACTTCTGAAAGGGATCCCAAAGATGAACCGCAAGGCGGCGAGGCCGGGGGAATCGAAACGTCGATACGGCAAGCCTTCCCGTCTTTCGGCGTGCGCCGCTCTTTTGGTCTGCTCTGGGTGCGCGA
The DNA here is from genome assembly GCA_049578005.1 of Polyangiaceae bacterium. GTDB lineage: Bacteria > Myxococcota_A > Polyangia > Polyangiales > Polyangiaceae > Palsa-1150. The sequence continues at coordinate 10,116 of JBAULD010000857.1, read as the reverse complement.
CCGTCGCGCCGCAAGACCGTGCAATTCTCGCCGACCCGTCGATGCAATTCGACGTTGAGGCCAAGCACGACGCGGCACTTCGTCACGCGATCGAGAACCGCGAAGGATCGGTTGGAGGGACCGGAGCGTCGGGCGGGGGATGCGGGTGCAACTGACCCGGAGCGCCGTTCTCTTGGCGATCGCGTCCGTCGCTTTCCCCGCCGCCGCACAGGTGGCGGAGGTCGACACGGCGCAAACCGTCTTCTATGAAGCGCCTACGCGTACGCACATGTTCGTTTATTCGCCCTCGGCAGACGTCCAGGCTTCTCCGTGGCCTTGGCTCGATGTCCGTGGCGGGTGGGAGGCGGACGTGGTCTCTGGCGCAAGCGTGAAAGTGAAGGCGGGTCCGTTGTTTGGGGCGACGCATTCAGCGGACGTGGTGACGACGGCCAGCGTGCGCGACCTACGGAACCTCGGCCGCGGCGAGTTTACCGTCAAGGGCGACACGACCGCTCTCACCGCGGGATACGCGTATGGCACGGAGCACGACTATCGTTCCCACTCGATCCATGCGAGCGCCCGGACCGATGTCTTTCAGCACAACACGCAGCTGCAACTCTCGTACGCGCACAACTTCGACAGCGTTTGCGATCGCGTGCAGAGCTCGAGTGCCGTCGATCCGACGCAGTGGGCCGCGCTCGAGACCTCCACGGGGTGTTTCACGTCGTCCGGCGGTCGAAGGGCACGACCCATCGCCATCGACACCTACGAGGCAAGCTGGTCGCAGTCCTGGACGCCCGTCGTCGCAACCGAAGTGACGTACTCCGCGCAGATCGTCGACGGATTCCAGAGTGACCCGTATCGAAGCGTCGTTTTGGGCGAGGGCCTTTTGGCGCAAGAGCACGAGCCGAACGAACGGGCCCGAGAGGCGCTCACCGTGAGGGTGGCCTGGTACCTGCGTGCCATCAAGGGAGCGCTTCGCGTGGCGCTGCGCGGGTACCACGATACGTGGGCCATCGACAGCGGCTCGGCCGAGCTCGAGGCGGAGAAGTCCGTTGGGGAAGCGCTTCGAATCCTGCTCCGCGGACGCATCTACCGCCAGACGGGGGCGGTATTCTGGAGTGACGACTACACGGGAGGGAGCGCGCCGCTCGGTCCGAGGGGGCAATACTGGAGCGGGGATCGAGAGCTATCCCCGTTGACGAGCTGGCTCCTCGGCCTGCGGGCCGTGTGGAGTTTGACGCCCGTGAACAAGCGCTTGCTCAGCGTCCTCGAAAGTCTCAAAGTCGCGGGCTCGGCACACGTGTTGGCGTCGTCCTACGATGAGTACACCCTCGCCGGGATCCCGATCTCGAACGCGCGGGCGTACGTCGGCACGCTGAGCCTCGGCGCGTCGTTCTGAATGCGCTGGGAAGGTGGGCCGATTGATTGCCGTCACGCGCTACGCCGAAGCCGACGCGCCAACCGAATACGGAGTTCTTCGCGCCGTCGTCTACCGCGCCGGCTCGGCCTCACCTCCTGAAGAGCATGTCGCTCTCGTTGCGGGTGACGTCGCGCAGGGTTCACCCGCCCACACCCCCGTTCTGGCGCGGGTGCACTCTGAATGCTGGACGGGCGAGGTGATGCGATCGCTCAAGTGCGATTGCCGCGAGCAGCTCGATCAGGCGCTGCGCACCATCGCGAGCACCGGCCGCGGCGTGCTCGTGTACTTGCGTCAGGAAGGAAGGGGAATCGGCCTAGGGAACAAGGTGCGCGCGTACGCCCTTCAGCAGAATGGGGCGGACACAGTGGACGCCAACCGACTGCTGGGCTTCGACGACGATTCGAGAAGTTACGACGTCGCCGCCGCGATCTTGCGCGATCTCGGCGTGGAGCGCGTCGCGCTGATGACCAATAACCCGCGCAAGGTCGCCGGGCTGGTCGCCGGGGGCATCACCGTCGTCGAGCGCGTCGCGCTCAAGACCGAGCCGAACGAGCACAACGCGGCGTATCTCGCCGTGAAGGCGAGCAAGATGGGGCATTTGCAATGAACGAGTCGGAGTTGACTCGAGTGGTCCACGGAGTAGGTTGAGGAGGGTCATGCCGTCGCCGATAATCGTGGCCGTCGTCCAGCTCAACTCGCAAGACAGCGTGGGGGCGAACCTCGAACGCGCGAAGCAGTGGATTGCGCGAGCGGCAGGTCTCGGGGCCCAACTCGTCGCCCTTCCGGAGAACTTTGCGTTCATGGGCGAGGAGGTCGCCAAGCGAGAAATCGCCGAGTCGATCGACGGCGCCCGTCCGGGCCCCATCCTGAGCGCGCTCGCCGAGAGCGCCGCGACGAGCGGAGTGTGGATCCTCGGCGGTGGAATGCCCGAGAAGAGCGACGACGTGGCGCGGCCCTACAACACGTCCGTCCTCGTAAGCCCGTCCGGCGAGGTTGCTGCAAAATACCGAAAGGTGCATCTCTTCGACGTGTCGCTCTCGGACGGCACTTCGGCGTGCGAGAGCGCTGCCACGACGGCCGGGGCCGACGTGGTGACCGCCGAGGTCCTGGGCGTTCGCGTGGGCATGAGCATTTGCTACGACGTGCGCTTCCCCGAGCTCTATCGACGCCTCGCCGATCACGGGGCGAGGGTCATCACCGTTCCGGCTGCGTTCACGCTGACGACGGGCAAGGACCATTGGAGCGTGCTGCTGCGCGCGCGCGCAATAGAGAATCAGGCGTATGTGATCGCGCCCGGTCAGCACGGGAAACACTCCCGCGGGCGGCAAACCTACGGCAAATCGCTCGTCGTCGACCCGTGGGGCGAAGTGATCGCCCAGTGTTCCGAGGGCGAGGGGGTTGCTGTCGCGCGCCTCGACTTCGAGTATCAGGACAAAGTTCGGAAATCGCTGCCGGCGCTCGCCCATCGAAAGTGGTGAAAAGGGTTCCGCTCGTCGGCTTGGCGGCGCAGGAAGCGACCGTCGCCGAAGAGGTTCTAGCCGCTGTCGCTGATGTCGCACGCGACGGACGGTTCGTGCTCGGGCCGCGCGTCGAGGCGTTCGAGCGGTGGTTGGCCGAGGCGTGCGGCGGCGGACACGCCGTCGGCGTCGCGTCGGGGACCGACGCAATCGAGCTCAGTCTGCGCGCACTGGGGGTGGGTGCAGGGGACTCCGTCGTGACGCCGGCGTTTTCGTTCGTAGCGGCTGCCGAGGCCATCGCGGCCACCGGGGCGCGACCGGTCTTTTGCGACGTCGACCCGGTTTCGATGAACGCCACCGCCGGGACCGTGAAGCAAGCGATCGACCGTGCGCGGGCGGCCGGACTGCGCGTTCGAGCGATCGTACCGGTGCATCTCTTCGGGCTCTGCGCACCCCTCGGTGCGCTTTCGGCGATAGCGCGACAGGAGCGTCTGGTCCTCGTCGAGGATGCGGCCCAGGCGATAGGCGCGCGCGACGGGGCCGGGCGCGCGGCCGGCGCGCTAGGCGACGCCGGCTGTTTCAGCTTTTTCCCGACGAAGAACCTGGGTGCTTGGGGAGATGGCGGGGCTGTCGTCACGTCCGACGAGGCTGTGGCGAAGCGCCTTCGCCGCCTGCGTGCGCACGGCGCGGTCGCGCCGTATGCACACGCCGAGGCCGGCCGAAATAGCCGTCTCGACGAGCTTCAAGCCGCGGTCCTGCTCGCGAAAGCGAAGCACCTTGCGGACTGGCAGCACGCGCGCGCCCATGCGGCCGAGCGCTACCTTCGAGAGCTCGAGGGTCTACCGCTAGCGCTGCCGCCCGTCCCCGCCGCCCCGGCCGTCCACGCGTGGCACGCGTTCGTCGTGCGTGTTCCGCGGGGCCGGGACGCGCTCTCCGCTTGGCTGCACGAGCGCGGCGTGGAGACACGCGTGTACTACCCCATCCCGCTGCATCGCCAGGAATGCTTCCGCGGTTTGAGCGAGCCCGACCTTCCCTACGCGGAGCAAGCATCCGCGACGGCGCTGGCGCTCCCGATGTTCGCCGCCCTGACCGATGAACAGCAAACGCGCGTGATCGATCAGATCGCCCAATTTTTCCGCAGTCGCTGACGAGCGTGGGCGCCGGCAGGATCACACCGGCGCGTGAAGGGTCGCCCTGCTTCGCTCGACGTACTTGCCATTCTCGTAGCCGTTCACGAACGCGATCATCCGTTCGCGCACGTTGCAGCGCAGGTCCCAAAGTTTCGAGGCGTCCTCGGCGGATACGGTGGCGCGCACGACGACCGATGTCGCGTCCGAATCCGTCACTTGCAGGGCGCAGCTGCGCGTGTCCCAGAGTCGGTCGGCCTCGCAGGCGCGCCGGAGCTCCGCTCGCAGCGCGTCGATCGGAATCGTGAAATCGACTCGGAGGAACACCGTCCCCACGAGATCGGTCCCGGAGCGCGTCCAGTTCTGAAATGGCTTCTCCAGGAAATACGTAATGGGCAATATCAGGCGCCGTTTGTCCCAGAGCCGAACGACCGCGTACGTCAAGTTGATCTCCTCGACCTCGCCGAACTCCCCCTCGACCACTACCGAGTCGCCCATCCGCACGGGTTGCGCGAAGGAGAATTGGATTCCGCCGATGATCGCGCCGAGCGACTTCTGCGCCGCCAGACCGACGACGACGCTCGCGACCCCGGCAGAGGCAAGGAGCGACATCCCCACGCTACGCACGAACTCGAACTGCATGAGAACGAACGCGACCGCCAGGAAGCCGACGCTCACGCTCGCGACCCGCCGCAGGAGCATGGCCTGGGTGCGGACGCGGCGGCCGCGGAGCACGCCGGACGCCGTGCCGCCGGATTGTTCTTCCAGCCATAGCGTCGCCACGCCCAAGAGGCGGAGCGATAGCCACGCGGCGCCGACGACCATCGCCGTGTACGTCGCGTGCTCGCACACGTCGAGCACCGCGGTCGTCAGCTGCAGCGGGGCGAGCAACGCGCGGAAAGCGGCCGCCCCGACCAGCAGGCGGAGCGGCCGCCGGGAGGACTCGACGAGGGCGTCGTCGGCGCGAGTAGGCGTGCGCCTGGCGAAGTGCGCGGCCACCCGGACGAGGACCGCGGCCGCAGCGCGGGCGACGACCAACGTGAGCAACAAGGCGACAGCTACTCCGAGCCACTGCCAGGGTTCGTTTCCGGCGATCGTGGGGCGCGTGAGCGAACCAGGGATGCGAATCCCGATGGATCGAGGGCCGTATGCGGCGTCGATCGCCGGGATTGCCGCGACCGTCGTCCGCGCGACGAGCCATCGGGAGATTCCGTCGTTGAACGCGACGCGGGCCAGGGCGATGGGCACCGGTTGCTCCCCCGCGTAGAGAATGTCGGCCACGAACGTGCCGGGTGGCTTCGCGTTTGGGTCACCTTCGGGATCGTCCGGGACCTTCGAGAGATCGAGCGCGGGCCGGCGCTCGAGGACGTACGCCAGCTTCTGGGCCAGGTCCGGGCCGTCCTCTTCGCGTCGCGATTCGGCGATTCCCCGCAAGTCGAGGTAGCTTGCCGCCACGGGGAAGCGCCCCGCTCGGCCCTCGCGGAGGAAGCCCTCGAGGGTGCGCCGGGGTGTCTCGCGGTCGACCGCGTCCTTCGAGCTCGTATCCGCGGAAGACGCGGCGGACGGGGCCGGCTTCGCGGCGGTCGGCGCGCCGAGCGCAACGAGAGTGACCGCGAGCGCGAAGGCCGCCGTTCCAAGAAAGACGACGGACCGCGGTGCAGCAATCCGGCCCATGGATAGCTACCTCCCCTGGACGCCCTGGAGGTGCACGAGCTCGACGAAAGAAGCGGACGGGACTCCGATCGGGGCAGCGGTCGGCGAGAGCGTGCCGCGCGCCTGGTCGAAGCGAAACGGAACCACCGCGCTGGAGCCCTGGTTGGCGACGTAAACGAAGGCGCCGGTCGGATCGAGGGCGAACGCGCGCGGAGTGAGGCCGCCGGTCTTCGTGTGCCCGTGCAACGACATCTTGCCCGTGGACGGGTCGATTGCAAAGACGACGATGCTGTCATCGCCGCGGTTCGAAGCGAGCACCCAAGCACCGGAGGGGTGCACCCAGACTGCGGCCGCCGTGTCCTTCCCCGTGAAGGTCGCGGGGAGGGTGGGCTTGGTCTCGATGAGCGAGAGCGTTCCGCTGGAGGAATCGAAGGCGTATGCGCTGAGCGTGTTGTCGAGTTCGTTGACGAGGTACGCGAATCGGCCGTTCGGGTGGAACGCGAGATGTCTCGGGCCCGCGCCCGGGGCAGTCGGCACACGCGGGTTGGCGTTTGGGGTGAGCTTTCCCGAGGCGCTGTCGAAGACGAACTGCGCGACGTAATCGGCCGCCTTGCACGGCACGAAGACGAAGCGGTTCGACGAATCGGCGATGACCATGTGCGCCTGGCCACCGACGTTCAGGGTTTGCGAGGGCGGGCCGAGACGTCCTCCGCGCAACACGGGGATGACCGAGACCGATCCGTCCTGATAGTTCGCGACGAAGACGTACCGGTCCGTGCGGTCGAGGGCGAGGTGCGCGGGGCCCTGTCCGCCGGACGGCACGTCGTTGAGAAACGTGAGCGTGCCGGCGATCGGGTCGATGGCGTATGCGCCGACGCGTCCGGGGGAGCTCTCGTCGAGCGCGTAGAGATTGGTCACGCCTCGGTTGATCGCGAGAAACGTCGGCGCCGGGCCGAAGGAAGGAATGCTTTCCCTTCGGGTGAGCGCGCCCGTGGCGGGCTCCACGGCGAGAAGGTCGATATTCGGTCCATACCCGCTGGCGTATGCGACGAGGGGACCCGAGGTCTGGGTCGGCGCGCCGGCGGGCGCCTGTTGGTTGCAGCTGCACATCAGGAAGACCAAATGCGAAAGGGGTGCATAGCGCGGGCCGCGCGGCAATCGAAACCACATGGCGCTCTCTTTACCTCGCGGGAGGTACCGCGGAGGGGCCAAATCGCCTCACGAGGAGCACCACCTGCTCGCCCGGACCGTGCACGCCCTGGATCAAAATTCCCTCCACGTCGGCGGTCTTCGACGGTCCTGTGCACCAGACGACGTAAGGGTCGCCGCCGAGGGCGCCGACCGCGTCGACGACGCGGGAACGAATCGTGTCCGCGTCCACGACGGCGACGTGGATCCAGGGGGCGAGCGCCGCGAGCCGCGAACTGCTCGTCGTTTCGTCGAGGATGACCGTCCCGGTCTCGGCGATGGCGCCCGCTGCGCGGGTGACGCCAAAGCGATACTCGTCGAGCCGGCGCCGATCGAGCTTCGTCTCGAGCACGAGACCTCGCGACAGCGAAAGTCGGACGTCCGGCGCGACCGACGGATCGCAATAGCCCCGTACGTCGCGGCGCTCGACGAGCCACTGGACAAGCAGGGAAGGGTCGACGAAGACGCGGCCTCCCGCACGAGCGACCGCCGCGGCGAAGTCGTGCGCCGGCTCGCGCGCGACGCCGTCGTCGTCGCCGTAGACTGGCATCGGCGCGCGCGCGGGGAGCGGAGCCAGGGCGGCGCGGACGCGCGAGAGAATCCGCTGGCGATCATTCATCGCGCCCCGGCCTCCGTTTCGCGAGCCACGTCCGGAACGCCCCACCGCGCCACGACGGCATCTCGTGATTCTCCCGCCAGGCGTGGATCGCTTGCGGCGCGAGCCACGAAGGCAGAACGTCGACCAGCCGCCCCGCCGCGAGCGCCGCTCGCCACGCGCGAGGCTCCGACGCGACCAGGGACCAGGCCGCCATCGACGGCGTGCCCGGAGACTTCGCTCCGGTTTGCTTTGCTCGGCTCCTCAGGCGCACGAGGAGATCTTCGATCGGGATGTCGACCGGGCAGACCTCGTGGCAAGCACCGCACAAGCTCGACGCGCGCGGCAAGTCGGAGAACTCCAAGAAGCGGTCGCCGGCTAGAAGTGGTGACAAGACGGCACCGACCGGGCCCGGATAGACACTGCGGTAGGCGTGTCCGCTCGCCTGCCGATAGACCGGGCAAACGTTCAAACACGCTCCACACCGGATGCACCGGAGGATCTCTCGGCAGTCTCCGGCAAGGACGTCGGTGCGACCGTTGTCGAGAAACACGACGTGCATCTCGTCGGGACCGTCGGGCTGTCGCGGCCCGCGCGGGCCCGCTACGAACTCCGTGTATACGCTGAGCTGTTGGCCAGTTGCCGAGCGCGCGAGTAAGTTCAAGAAGACCCCGAGGTCCCGGTCGGTCGGAATGACCTTTTCGATTCCGACGATCACGACGTGGCACCGCGTCGCCGCGATACAAAAACGCGAGTTTCCTTCGTTCGTGACGAGGACGACGCGGCCGCTCTCGGCCGAGACGAAGTTGGCCCCCGTGATGGCCGCATCCGCCTCCAGATACTTTTTTCGGAGGTACTCTCGCGCCCTGCGCGTGATGACTTCGGGGGTGTCGTCGTAAGGCCCCATGCCGATTCGTTCGAAGGTCTCGGCGATCTCGCGGCGGTTCTTGTGGATGATGGGCTTGACGATGTGGCTGGGGACGTCGTGGCTGACTTGAACGACGAATTCTCCGAGGTCGGTCTCGACGCACTCGATTCCGCATTGGTCGAGGTGCCGTGTGAGCTCGATCTCTTCGCTCACCATCGACTTCGCCTTGACCGCTCGCTTCACCTGTCTTCGCTGGAGGATTCCGGCGACGGTCCGTCGCGCCGCCTCGGCGTCGGCGGCGAAGTGGACCTTCGCGCCGTTTTCCTCGAGCCGGGCCGCGGCCCTTTCGAGATAAACGTCGAGGTGGTCGAGCGTGTGCTGCTTGATCTGGCCCGCGATCGCCCGCAGCCGGTCGGGGCGCGCGTAATCGCCGACGAGTGCGAGCGTCCGCTTTTCGTGCCCGGCCTTGCTCCCGACTCGGACCGAAGCGCGGCGCTCCTCGGTCTGTCCTGCGGCGAATTCGTCGATGGGTTCGCGGCTCATGAGCGCGTCGACGGCTGCTGAAGAGCGTCGCGAAGGATTTGTACGACATGGCGCGCGTGCAACGGCCGCCCCGCCTTTCGGGCCAGTCCGCCGAGGTGCATGAGGCAGCCCATATCGGTCGAGACGATTGCGTCGGGCGAGGCCGTGAGCAAATGGTCCAGCTTGAGGGCGCCCATTTCGCGCGAGATGTGCGGAAACGCGATCGCGAACGTTCCGCCGAAACCGCAGCACTGCTCCGCCTCGCCGAACTCTTCGACGACGACCCCGCGAATGGATCGCAGGAGCGCGAGGGCTGCGCCGGCGTACCGAGCGCCGCGCGAGTGACAAGAACGGTGAAACGCGATCTTCGCGTCGAAGCGGCCGGGCCAGGTCGTGACGCCCAGCTCGTGGACGATGAAATCGGAGATTTCCCAGGCGCGCCGCGCCAGGCTCGCGGCGGGCGCGGGGTCGTCGTCCTCGCCTTCGAAGAGCAGGGCCGCGCCATGCGAGACCATTTTCGCGCAGGAGCCGGACGGAACGACGACGGGCTCGTCGCCGGAGAAAACCCGTAGCGTGTGGCGCGCGACGCGTCGCGCGGCGGGCCCGTCGCCGGCGGTGTAGGCGGGCTGGGCGCAGCAGGTCTGATCCTCTGGGACGGTCACTGTGCAGCCCAGGTGCTCGAGGACTTCGACGCTCGCAGCGGCCACGTCGTCGTAGAACGCGTCGCACAAGCACGTGGCCATGAGCTGCACCCGGCGCGACGGCGACTGCGCGTTCACGGAAGGAGTTCCGCTCGAGCGCCGGGTTTCTCGCACCACACGGCGCCATCGGGATAGGCGTATGCGAGGAGAGAGTCTGGCTTCATGGTGATGTTCGTCCCGGCTGCCCGGGGTACCCGGTAGGCGCCGCCGCGCACTTCGCACGGATCGACGAAGTGCTCGTGGAGGTGGTCGACATACTCGATGACTCGGTTCTCGAGCAATCCGGTCACCGCGACGTAGTCGAACATCGATGCATGAGGAGCGTACTCGCACAGGCCGACCCCACCGGCGTGGGGGCAAACCGGAACGCCGAAGTGAGCCGCCAAGAGGAGCACGGCGACGACCTCGTTGACGCCCGCCAAACGGCAGAAATCGATCTGACAGAACGCGATGGCCCGAGCTTGCATCAGCTGTTTGAAGACCACCCGGTTCGGGCAGTGTTCGCCGGTCGCTACGCCGATGCCCAGCGGCTCCATCGCTCGCGCGATCGCCGCGTGGCCGAGGATATCGTCGGGGCTGGTCGGCTCTTCGATCCACACGGGT